>CBFDAZ010000041.1:0-16248 GCA_965602825.1 uncultured bacterium | reverse complement strand
AGGGCTCTACCAGCAGGGCGCAGCCCTCGAATCTCGTGCTGCCTCTCGAAGCGCCGAGGAATGCCGGCAGTGCAGGGGTGAGATCCCAGGCGGACCGGACCCTCAACGAGCTGGCGTCGGTCCCGGATGGGGCCCCAGGTCGCCGGATACGGCCGCACCTGCTGCGGCTGCGGCCACGAGGAGTCGTCGAAGCCAAGTTCAGTCCAACCCGCACCTGGGGTCCCGGACACCTTCCAGTCTTCGTCGCTCAGGATGGTCTCGGTCTGCCCCGATGAGTACTCTATGCCGACCTCGCACAGCAGTCCGCCCGGCCCGTCCACATTCCGCGCGTCAATCGCCAGCACGTTCTCTCCCGGACGCACGAGATCGGTGATGTCCCAGAGCTCCGCATCGTACCAGCTCCAGTGGTAGGCGAACCGAGTGCCGTTCAGGTACGCGGTGTAGAGATTGTCAGCCGTCATGCGCACCCAGGCTCTCGCCGGCGTCTCGGCAACATCGAAGACGCGCCTGACGTAGCGGTGGTGGTCCGGCGTCTCATCCCCGGCAGGCGGCGTCCAGATCCACTTGGCTTGCCAGTTGCCGAAACACCGCCCACCGACGACCTCTGCGGGGATCAGCCCCCCGGCCAGACCCCACAGCTTCGCGCATTCCCCGAAATCGCCCGGCACACCCAGGACCACCAGCCCCATACCGTCCGCCAGTTCCTCGGCGAGCGCCGACCGCCAGGCGTCCGAGTCAGGCAGCCAGAGCGACGGCACCAGCACGGCCACGTCGGGGTCACCGAGGGCTTCCGCGTCACCCTCGACGAACCGCACTTCGGTTCCGTAGGTCTCCCCAAGATCGGCCGCAATACTGGCGATGAGCGGCCCGCCGGCTTGCTGCTCGCAGAGCAACACCACCTCGGGGCCAGCAGCCTGCGTTGGGGTAACGAACGTAAGGACAGCGAGAAGGGCCGGAGTCATCGTTGATACGCCTCCTTCGGGGCTTGCCGGCTCCCAGTTCCTTCCGACGCCGAGGATCGCCTCTCACCTCAGTGGCCCCGTCGACCCGCTTGTGGTATCATGGATGGTGAACCACGGTGCAAAGCGCCGTCTGCTCGCTTCCGAACAGATTTTCGAGAGAGCGCTAAACCGGCGAGCCCAGTTGGGCATACTCTTGGTGACGGCGCCCACTGCGACCACAGGTTGCACGCGAATGGGAGACAGCGACGCGGCCCTGGTAGCCCGCACGCGCGAGGGCGACCGCGGGGCCTTTGATCAACTGATACGGAAGCACCAGCGAACGGTCTACCGGCTGGCATGTCGTCTGCTCGGCGACCCGGACGACGCTGGTGATGCCACTCAGGATGTCTTCCTGAGAGCGTACGAGAACCTGCCGCGCTTCCGTGCGCACGGCAACTTCCGCAACTGGCTGCTGACGATCGCGACCAACCATTGCATGTCCTTCCGGCGCTATCGCCGGCGTCGCAGAATGGAGCCGCTGGACGAGGGCATCAGAGGCGATCCGCCCGATTGGGCGCCGCCGGCACCCCCGAATCCGGCGCGGCTGGCGGAAGCAAGGGACGAACTGCAACGAGTGCGAAGGGCGATGGCGGAGCTACCACCACGACAACGCATCGCTCTCTCCCTTTTCACTCTGGACGACTTAAGTATCGCGGGCGTGGCTCAGATCATGCGCTGCTCCCAGGGCACCGTCAAGGCGACGATCCACCGCGCCCGCGAGAATCTTCGTCAGGCTCTGAAGAGGGAGGGGCTGCGCAGCCCGGATGCTGCCGCCCCTTCCTCGGAGGGGATGTGATGACCATGAGATGCGAAGACGCTTTGAAGGCAATGCACGAGATCCTTGACGGCGACGCCCCCGAGTCGCTCGTCACCCAGGTGACGGCCCACACGCGGGCATGCACATCGTGCGCGCGGGCGTACGAGCAGCTCCTGCACTGCGACCAGGTGCTTCGTGAGCCCGACGCCGATGAGCCTGACGACGCCTACTTCCACACGATGGCCCGGGAGATCAGTTTCTCGGTGGCCGCCGGGAAGCCAAGGCCCGCGCCGGCGTTCGCGCTGTCGTGGAGCTTCGCCTCAGCAATGGCTGCTGCATGCCTCGTGTTCGGGCTCGGGATCGGCCACTTCGGCTTCCCGCGAACCATCACCCAAACGAGAACCGTTGTCGAGCGCGTTCCCGGCCCGGTGCGGGAAGTCGAACGAGTCGTGCGGGAGGAGGTCCGCGTAGAAGTCCCGGTCGAGGTGGTACGCTGGCGGACGCGAACCGTTACCAAGATCAAGAGAGTGCCCGCAGAGCCAGTCAGTGCTCGCGCGACCTATGCTGCCAAGGCACCCGCGCCACCCCCGCCGTCGGCGGTCGTAGCCGAAGCGCCCGATACCCCCACGGCGACGCCAGCCGTTGCCACGGCTCCTCCACCTTCACAGCCGGCGGTCCATGGCACGTACCTCGCTGCCCTCTACACCGGACCCGCGGCGCCCTACGCCGACCGCGGCCTGAGTCGCGAGGAAGTCAGCGCATTGGCTCGACGGCTCAGCGACGACATGGGCAGGCTGGACGAAGCGCTGGGCGCCGGTAAGCTAGCATCCGCCCTGGTCTCGGATATCGAGGTCGTGGACGCAGAGATCGAACGGGCCATCACCAGTGAGGACTCCGAGGCCGACTCGCCGTAGAAACATGCCTCGGTCAAGGACGGCACAACCGATGCTACTCAGACCCAGGAGCCACACAGTGAAAGCGACACTCGTGACGGGCATTGCGGCGCTTCTGGCTGCAGCGTTCCCGGGCGCCCCCTCAGCCGAGGAGCCGCCGGGCATGGCGCCCGGTGAGCCCGCCGCGCCGACGGTTGAGGCTCTTCTGCCCGAGCTATTGCGCGCCGACCACGGGCCACCTTACAGCATGGCAGCCATCCGGTTTGGCCCCGAGTTCTGGGCAGCCCTGGAGGCCGATGCAGATCAGAACCGTCAGGCCCGGAACATGCTGAGGAACCTATTCGAGGGGGGGCTGCTGTTCGGCATCGGGCCGTTGAACAATCTGCTGGCGGTCGCCAAGCAAGACAGGACCACCGCAGCGCAGCCGGCGACTCGCTGGGCGGCTCCGCCCACCATGCGGGCGGCCCTCCATCTTCAGGGCGACCAGACTGAGATAATCCTGGAGGGCCAGCGTGCGCAGTGGGTCCGCAGGTACCTGCCGGGGGCCGATCCGGACAACCTGATCAACCAGCTTGAGTTCCTCTGGTTCGACTTCGAGCCGGCGGTCTCCGGCCAGGTGATCCTCGGGGATACCTTCCGCTCGATGACCCTCAACCTGGTCGGTCTCGCGGCCGGTGCCATGCAGACCTTCACCTGGACCCTGCAACCACCTCCCGCGTATGCTCCCGGCCAAGCACCCCTCGTGGTCAGGAGAGAGGGTGGGTACCAGGGCCATTACCGTTCCCCTGCCCACGACCTCCGCGAGTGGCTTGGGCACAATCGGGCCGGGGCCGGGCAGCCAGGCCGGGGGCACGATGTGGCACGAGGGGTCCTCGGGGGAGGCACGGGAGTGGCCGGCCTCAGGGGGCCACCGGTCGGAATCGAACTCGAGGCCCCCGCAGAGGCGATCCGCATGCTGCCCGCTATCCAGCCTGCAACAGCACCGGCGCCGGCCGGTCCACCAGCAGCCAGGGGGCTCTATGTGACCCCTAGCTACCCGGTGGCGAGAGCCGCCTCCAACGTGAGCGCTGAAGGCCAACAGGCTAACCAACTGCCCCTGAACCAGGCCGGCGCCCTGTGGGAATCGTATGCGGCGATTGAACAAGTGACCAGAGGCGACGGCTCGGTGACCGTCGCCTATTGGACGAGCCCCTCGGGTCGGCGCGAGGTCGAGGTCATCTCGAGAGATGGCGACACCCGGGACCGAGTGACGAGCGGGCCGGCATCCGCGGACGGGAAAGGAATGGCCACATGGGGCGTGCCCAAAGCGGACGCGGAAGATACGGTGAACGAGTTCGCCTTCGTCGTACGTAACACGGTTGACACGCCTCAGGGGACTCAGATCACCGAGGCGGTTGTCCCTGTCTCACACAAAGAGAGCGCGAATGAGCCGGAGGGGGCCATGGCGCCACCTCCTGCCGTCGTAGCTGACCTGACGATAGTGGACATATCCGTGGCGAACGAGTTCCTGCAGGTTCGGGCTTCGGTGGGCGTACTCGGTGACCGGCAGCCCGTCGTTGTGCCGCCACTGCACGTCACGATTACGGACGAGGCGGGCAGGACGGTGCAGGAGTTCGATCCCCAATCGCCTGCGGCGGGCACGGACTACGTGTTCGCGTGGGACTCAAGAGACGCTGACGGCGAGCGCGTCCCCGATGGGCGGTACCTGCTGCGGATTGCCACACAGATACGGTCGGACCGGGGCCTGGCCCGTTCCGAACTGCGGTACTGGATTGAGGTGCCCCTCGAGAAGACTCAGAAGCGGCTGGCCATCCTCGATCCGACGACGTTCGTCTCGCTTCAGGCCCGGGTGGACTCGGTGCAGGATGACCAGGCGCGGTTCACATACGTACTTCCGGCGCGTGGCACCGTGCGTATCGCGGTAACGGATGCGGACGGGCGAGTCGTCAGGCACCTGCAGGAGGCGCAACTCGACGCAGGGCCCTACACAGTCACCTGGGATGGTGCGGACGACAACGGCCGTCCGGTACCCGGCGGAACGTACACGGTGCAGTTCGAGCTCGATGGCGGCGACCGCGGGGCATGGGGTGCCCTGATCATCGAGTGCCCGTTCCAGTCGGCTCTGACCGAAGGCTAGCCGGCATTGGGGGTCGAACGCGTGCTCTGAGGCCACTCGGACGCAGCGTGGCCGGGGCGAGCGCTGCCGCCGCTGCATTCCCGGCCCCCCCCTCCTGGTCCAGTTCCCGGCAAGAATGTTGCAGCGTTGACAGGTGGCAGGTCACTGTCGGCTTCTGTCAGACGCTGCATTGCCGTTCTCCTGGGGGCCACCGGATGACGACCGAGAGGCGCGATTGCCCATCGTGCGGCAGGCCGACCTACGTCACCGACGACATCTGCATGTCCTGCGGCGCGGATCTGCGCGCAGCCTCGCCACCCGAGGAACAGCCCTCCCCCGAGCCGGACGCGGGAACGAGCACCGAAGCGTCGAGCGGGCCGGGCACTCCGCGTCCGCCCACCCCACGACCCCGACCGCAGATGGTCAAGCCATGGTATCAAGCTCCCGTCGAGACGTGCGGGCGGCTGTGGGACATCTACCCGTGGATCGGCATTGGGATCTACGTGGTCGGCGGAGTCTCGTTCGCGCCGGGCGTGCCGGACGTTCTGGGGGTCGTGGTACTGATCATATACGCTCTTTGGCACTCCCTCTTCCTGTTCTGGGTCATCGTGGATGTGCTCTACTTCGGTGTTGATTGGTGGTGGGGTGCCATAGCCTTTCTCTGCTGCTACCCGATCGGGCTACTGGTATACCTGTGGAAGACCCGCTGAATCTGCGCGGCATCGGTGCCCGGTGGTAGCCGCCGAACGGCACAGTGGCGGCTGGGAGCGTGTCTGCCCTCCGTCTGAGCAGGCCTTGCTGCTACCATCGGTACAAGCGCATCAGTTGGGCATCGCAGGTTGCGGGGTGTAAGTCATGAGTGGGGGGGTCTTCCAGGGCGCCAATCCGCTTCGATCCGTGACAATGGCCTGTGGCCTCCTCGGGACGTCTATCCTGGGCTTGGCCGCAAGGAACGGGGCTTCGTCGCGATGGCCTTCGGCGTGGCCGAGATCGACCCCGCGGAAGGCGCTCCGGTCGTCTGAAACCGGGTGGAAGGCTCGGGCGGGTAGCCAGCCTACATCGCGTACCGCCTTGCCGGCCGTTGTCCCTGCCTCGCCCGGGCCCGAGAAGAGCGACCCGACGAACACACTCAGAGCGAACACAAACGCTGCGCCAACGCCTCGGACGGACAAGGGTCCGTAGCGCGTCGTGCTGATGATCGGCGGCTCTTCTGCTGGGGCCTTCTCGGGCTGCATGCCTGCGATCCGGTCGATGATCCGGGCCGTTGCCCGCTGAAAATACGGTTGGCCCGGGTCGGGCGGCTCGCACTCCATCAGCATCGATCTGACCTGCCATACCGCGTGCCATGCGTCAGCACAACGTTCGCAGTCGCTCAAGTGCTCCCTGAGTCCGACGGCGGACTCCTCGTCCACCTCACCATTCAGCACGTCTTGCATGAGCTCATCTGCTTTTCGGCAGGTCATCAGATTCGACTCCCTTCTTCGATGTATTCGCGGAGCTCGTCGCGCAGCCGCCGCCGCGCGCGGTGCAGCGTGGACTTCACCGCCCCTTCGCTGCACTCCATCAGTTCCGCGACCTCGGTGATCTTGAGACCTTCGACCTCGAACAGCACGACCGCTGCCCGTTGCCGGTCGGGCAGGCGCGCGATAGCGTCCTCGATGTGGGTCCGAAGCTCGCAGTTCTCCGCCGCGCGGTCCGGTCCGGGCACGCTGGTAGTGGCGCCCTCCAGGCGCAACTCCTCGACCGTCTCCCAGGCAACCTGCTTCTCCCTCCGCCACCGGCGCTGGCGATCGAGGCACAGGTTGACCGCGATCGTGTACAGCCAGTTGGCGAACGGGCGTGAGGGATCGAAGCGGCGCAGGCTGGTGTACGCGCGGACGAATGTCTCCTGCATGATGTCGTCCGCGTCCTCGTGCTTGCAGGTCATGCGGTATGCCAGGCTGTAGATCCTCCGGCGATGCCGCTCAACCAGCTTCTCGAAGGCTCGCAGATCACCCGCCTGCGCCCGAGCGACCAGCGAGCAGTCTTTGCCCACCATTGCCGTCCCACCCTTCGAAATGCCCGGCTTTAGCCCGTAATACGTTTCGCACCGCGAAAGGTTTACACCCCGAGTTGCCCCTCTCCCCCGCAATCCCGCGGCCGCTGAAGCAGGACTCGTTGCCGCAGCGACGAATGGATTCAGGTCCCCTCAGACGTCGGCTCTCGCCATTGTCATGCTGTGCCACGAGAAGGCAGGGCTCGAGGTGAGAAGATGCCCAGACAGTATACCATGACATCCCAGGGCAAGCGAGCGCTCGAGGCGGAACTGGAGCAGCTCCGCGAACGCAGGCAGGAGGTGGCGGAACTGCTCGCCTCCGCTCGCTCGCAAGGGGACATCACAGAGAACGCGGAGTACCAGGAAGGGAAGTACCAGCAGGGGCTCGTCGAGGGCCGGATCGCGGAGGTCGAGACCGTCTTGGCCAACGCCGTGATTGTTGAGCCCAAGTCCGGCGCGATGCAGTCTGTCGAGTTGTTCGCCACCGTCACGGTGCTCGATCTGGGTGAGGACGAAGAGCTCGAGTATACGATCGTGCCTCCCTTTGAGGCTGACTACCAGACCGGCAGGATTTCGGCCGAGTCGCCGCTGGGAGAGGGTCTGGTGGGCGCTCGCGCGGGCGACGAGGTGGAGATCAAGACACCGGCCGGGGTCACTCGGCTCCGGGTTCTTGCCTTGCGCCCGATGGCGCATCAAGCCAATGAAGAACCATGAGGTGCACCGATGAAGCTCAGCTTCATGACGTGGGTCTGTCCCGATTGGGATGTAAACCAGATCCTGACCGGCGCGATCCGCTACGGTTACGACGGCGTCGAACCGCGGGTCGAGGCGAAGCAGAGGCACGGCATCGACCTTGACACCACCAAGAAGCAGCGGAGGGAGATCAAGAGCCAGTTCGGCGATTGCGGCGTCGAGATGAGCTGCCTGGCGACCTCTCGCACGTACTCGTCCGCTGACCCCGCTGAGCGCGACGAGAGTGTCGAGCTGACCTGCAAGTACATCGACCTGGCAGCCGACCTGGGCTGTCCGCATCTGCGGGTCTTCGGCGGCGCGATTCCGGAGGGCGTGGAGCGTAACGAGGCCCACAAGTATGTCGCAGAATGTCTGCGTCGCTGCGGCGAACATGTTGGCGATCGAGACGTCTACGTGTGCCTGGAGACTCACGACCACTTCAGCCGCGCCGCAGACGCCGCCCAGACGGTCCGGCTGGCCAACCACCCCCGAGTTGCTGTTCTGTGGGACGTCATGCACCCCTTCCGCGCCGGCGATACGATGGAGGCGGCGTTCGCCGAGGTCAAGCCTTTCGTCCGGCACTGCCATGTGCATGACGGCCACTTGCCCGAGGGTCCGGGCGGCCCGGTGGAGCTGGCGTTGATGGGCGAGGGTGACATCCCCCACGACGAAGCGACCCGTCTGCTGGCAAGCATGCCGTTCGACGGGCACCTCTCCGGCGAATGGATCAGCTTCCTGCCGCCCGAGGAGGTGCTGCCCCACGACGAGAGGGTGCTGCGGAGTTACATCCGGGAAGCCATCTGAGAACGGCATCCGGCGACCGGTGGCCCCGAACTTGTCGGCCCCAAGTTGACGCGCCCGTACGCCTGTGCTATAAGCGCTTCAGTGCTGCCTGTCACGCAAACATGGTAGAACCTTAACCAATGCACCGAGACCGGAGCAGCCGATTTGACCACACCATCTCCGCAGGCCCCAACTCCCCCTTACCAGCCGCCTCAGCCCAGCATACAGGTCCACGGTCTGACCAAGCACTTCGGGCAGCACGTCGCGGTCGATGACCTGAGTCTCACGGTCATGCCCGGGGAGTTCTTTGGCTTCCTGGGCCCAAACGGCGCCGGCAAGACGACCACAATCCGCATGTTGGTGGGCTTGCTGAGGCCCGATGCCGGCGACGTGGTCATCGGCGGCCACCACCTGGCCACCGATCCCCTGGGCGTCAAAGCCTCCATCGGTCTGCTGCCCGAGGAACTGAACCTCTACGAGCGTCTGACCGGTCGCGAGTTCATCCAGTTTGCCGGGACGATGTACGGCCTCCCTGCCGAGGATGTCCGGCTGCGCACCGAAGAGCTCCTGTCGCTCATGGAGTTGGAGGAGCACGCCAACAAGATGATCGTGGACTACAGCGGCGGGATGAAGAAGAAGACCGCCATGGCCGCCGCGCTGATTCACAATCCCCGGGTGCTGTTCCTGGACGAGCCGTTTGGGGGCGTGGACGCGGTCTCATCGCGTGGTCTGCGTCGCGTTCTGAGCCAGTTGCTCGAGCGAGGGACCACGGTCTTCTTCTCATCGCACATCCTCGATCTCGCGCAGCGACTGTGCACGCGGGCTGCCATCATCCACCAGGGACGGCTTCGCGGGGTCGGGACGTTAAGCGAGCTGCGCGGCTACGCGAGTCTAGGGCCGGAAGCCACTCTCGAGGACGTGTTCCTGGCGCTCGTCGGGGCGCCCCCGGAGAAGGATGAGCTCAGTTGGATCGCATAGCCCCTATCGTCCTGCTGAAGCTGCGGCTGGCCCTGCGCCAGAGCCGAGGCGTGATGCAGGTCGTCGGCCTGGCCCTCATGCTATGCTTCTTCGTCATCCCACTATCACTGGCCGGGGGCGCTGTCAGCTTCATCGCGTTCGGAGAACTCGACGGCCAGGGCGATCGGGAGTTCCTTCATCTGCTTCTGGCTGGGGTCTGGGTCTTCTGGCTGGTTTTCCCGCTGATCGGCTTCAGTCTCAACCAGTCGTACGACCTCACCCGGCTTTTCGTCTACCCCCTCCACCGGATCACGATCTTCGCCGGGAATGTGTTGGCCTGCTTCCTGGACCCAACGCTGCTGATCGTCGTGCCCATGTTCATCGTCGTCGCCTACTACTACTCGACGACCCCCGGCGCCGTGCTGGTCGCCGTGATAGCGCTGCTTCTGTTCCTGGTGCACACGGTGGCCCTTAGCCAGGCGGTTCTGTGGGCGCTTCTCAACGTGCTGCGCAGTCGGCGGGTCCGTGACTGGGCCATCTTGCTGGCGCCCCTGGTGGGGGCTGCCATCTACCTGGCGCCACATCTCTTCTTGCAGTCGTCCACCAGTGCCGACTTCTTCCGGACTCTGGTCGGCTGGGAGCCATCCCGTTACCTTCAGTTCACCCCCATCGGGCTTACGGCGGGGGCCATTGAGATGGGGGCGCGCACGAGGTGGTGGCAGGCCGCGGGCTACCTTGGCGCCTGCGCTGCCTCGGTCGCCCTGGCGATGGCGCTCGGCGCCTTCGTCTTGGGGCGACTCCACACGGGCGAGATCGGGATGTCTCCGCCGCCCAGCAAGGCGGCGGCCGTCCGACGGCCTTCCCTGCTGCAACGGCTGGCCACCACCCCGTTAGCCGCCCTCGCGCTCAAAGAGATGCGGTATTACTGGCGCGAGCCACGCTACAAGGCGAACTTCGTCGCCCCCCTCTTCCCGCTCATCTTTGTCATCGGCAGTGCGGCCATGAGGCACGGTCTCGGGACCACGCATGGGGTCACCCTGGTTGCCCTCTTCGTTCTGTTTGGGTTCGGCTCGCTCTTCCACAACATCTTTGGGGTGGACCGAGAAGGCCTCCGACTGCTCTTCGCCACCCCATGCCCCCGCGAGGACATCCTGCTCGGCAAGAACATCGCCCCGGTAGGTGTCGCCTGGATTACCAGTTCGGTGGCTGCCGGCCTCGCCGGTCTGATCCTGCACGACCCGTACCTCGCCGGAATCTATGTGCCGTTCATTCTGGCGATCGCGATCCTGTTCGCCGCCGTAGGGAACATCGTGTCGATATACCTCCCGGTCCGCCTGGCTCGGCGTGGCGAGAATCCATTTGCCTCATCTCCCGCCCGCGGCTGCCTGAGCGCCTTGACGAGCAGCCTGCTGTTCCTCCTGACGGTAGGCATCGTCGCCGCGCCCGTCCTGGCTGCGGCAGCGATCCCCCTGATCGCCCGCTTCCCGGTGGGGTACGTGATCGCCGTGCCGGCTGCGCTCATCTATGCAATCGGGGTCTACATCGCTGTTCTCCGGGGCTACAGCACCAATGCCCTGATAGGCCGGGAGATGCACATCCTCGAGGAGTGCCTGACAGGAGACCCGGGGTAGAGACGCCACACCCCAGGGCACGGAAGCTGGCTACAGCATGTAACGCGCGACGTTGACATCGCTGGCGATGTCTGAGAGCTTACTGGTAACGTAGGCCTCGTCGATGGCGACCTTCTGGTCCTCCATCTCCGGGGCATCGAACGAGACCTCCTCTAGCATCCGCTCCATCAGAGTGTAGAGCCGCCGCGCACCGATGTTCTCCGACGACTCATTCACCTCCCGTGC
The DNA here is from genome assembly GCA_965602825.1 of uncultured bacterium. GTDB lineage: Bacteria > Armatimonadota > Zipacnadia > Zipacnadales > VGFC01 > CBFDAZ01. The sequence continues at coordinate 5,118 of CBFDAZ010000041.1, read as the reverse complement.
GATCCGGGCAATCGCGACTATGGAGTCATCCTCGAACTCAAGCTCCACTCCCTCTGTGGCCAGCAACGCGATATACTGCTTGACCAGGGAGTTCCTGGGCTCAACCAGGATCCGCCGGAAGTCGTCTTCCGTCAGGCTCTTCAGCTCCACACGCAGAGGGAAGCGGCCCTGCAACTCAGGGATGAGATCGGATGGCTTGCTCACGTGGAAGGCGCCGGCCGCGATGAAGAGGATGTGTTGAGTGTTGCATGGGCCGTACTTGGTCATCACGGACGAGCCCTCTACGATCGGCAGGATATCCCGCTGGACACCCTCGCGCGAGACATCCGGCCCGTGGCCCCCCTCCCTTCCCGCGACTTTGTCGAGCTCGTCCAGGAAGATGATGCCGCTGTTCTCGGCGCGCAGGATGCCGTCGCGCGCGACCTCTTGCGGATCGACCAGCTTCTCGGCCTCCTCCATCGTCAGCAGGCGCCTGGCTTCGGCAACGGTAGTCTGCTTGGTGCTCTTCCGCGGCGAGAACATGTTGCCCAGCATGTCCTGCAGGTTGAAACCCATCTCCTCCATGCCGGTGGAGGACGACCAGACCTGGAAGACCTTGTTGGCCGGCTCCTCCACCTCGACGGTCACGGGCTCTTCCTCCAGCTCGCCGGCCCGGAAGCGCTTCTCGGTCAGCCGTCGGTTGGTCTCTTGCTGCTGCAAGCGCTTCTCCCGCATCTCGCGTTCGAGGTCACTCTCCTCGACAGGCTGGGCCGGGGCCCGGGGACCCATGGCTCCGAGGAGGGAGGCCATTGGCGAGGTGGGCTTGCTGGGCTTGTCGCCGCCCCCGGCCAGCAGGTCGACCAGCCGCTGCTCCGCCGCCCGTTCGGCCTCGGGCTGCACTTCCTCGAACCGCTCCTGCTCCACCATGCGGATCGATAGCTCCACCAGGTCCCGCACCATGCCCTCGACGTCGCGGCCGACGTACCCCACCTCAGTGAACTTCGTCGCCTCGACCTTGATGAAGGGCGCGTTGGCGAGGTTGGCCAGCCGGCGGGCGATCTCCGTCTTGCCGACCCCGGTGGGGCCCATCATCAGGATGTTCTTCGGGATGACCTCTTCGCGCAGCTCGTCCGTCAACTGCTGCCGCCGGTAGCGATTGCGGAGGGCAATGGCAACCGACCGTTTGGCTTCATCCTGCCCGATGATGTACTTGTCAAGCTCCTCAACGATCTCTCTCGGTGTCAGGTCGCCTTCAGTCACTCGAGCACCTCGATCGTGATGTGGTCATTGGTGTAGATGCAGATCTCGGCCGCCGCCAGGAGAGCCGTGCGCGCGATCTCGGAAGCCGGCAACTCGGTGTGGCGGTACAACATCCGAGCGGCCGCCAGAGCGTAGCCCCCACCCGATCCAATGGCAACCACATCCTCATCCGGCCGGACGAGGTCGCCCGTGCCCGACACGAACAGGAGGTGGTTTGCGTCGCCCACAACCAGCATCGCCTCCAGACGACGCAGGACGCGGTCCGTTCGCCAATCCTTGACCAGCTCGACGCACGCCCGCGGTAGATTGCCCGCATACTCCTCCAGCCTTGCCTCCAGCTTCTCAAAGAGCGCCATCGCATCGGCAGCCGTCCCGGCATAGCCGGTGAGGACCTTGTCGCCCTTCATGCGCCGCACTTTCTCGGAGGTCGCTTTGAAGATCGTGTCGCCGACCGTCACCTGACCATCGCTGGCCATCGCAAGCTGACCGTTGCGGCGGACCGCGACGACAGTGGTGCCGTGCATCTTCGGCAGACTTCGCTCAGGTTCCATGGCTCTGCCTCTCGTGGGATAGAGGGTGGGCCTTCTCGTAGCTATCGCGCAGGTGTTTGAGGCTGACGTGCGTGTAGACCTGCGTGCTGCTCAGACTCTCGTGCCCGAGGAGCGACTGCACGGAGCGCAAGTCCGCGCCCTCGTCGAGCAAGTGGGTTGCGAAGCTGTGGCGGAAGGAGTGAGGTGTGGCGGGCTGCCCGGTCTGGCTGTTGAGCACCCATTTCCGCACCAGCGCACGCACCGCCCCCGAGCCCAGACGCCGGCCGAACCGACTCAGAAACAGCGCGTCCTCGTCGCTCCCCCGCCGGCTAGCGCACAGCAGCGCGGGGCGGCCGCGTTCGAGGTAGGCCTCCAGAGCACCCTCCGCCGGTCGGCCGAACAGCACCGTGCGCTGCTTACCCCGCTTGCCCCTCACGCGGCCCGTTCGCCCGGCCAGGTCCACGTCGCGTACGTCGAGATCGCAGACCTCGGATACCCGGGCCCCACTTGCATAGAGGAGCTCAAGGATCGCCCGGTCCCGCAGCCCCAAGGGTGTTGACTCGTCGGGTGCCGCCAGGATGCTCGCCACCTCGGATTGGTCCAGGACCGAGGGCAGCCTGGCCGGCTTCTTGGGCGGCCGAGCGAGACTTGCGGCGTTCAGCGAGACGATCCCCTCCCGCGCCAGATAGCGGAAGAACGCCTTCAGGGCGGCGAGCCGGGCCGATATCGTCGCCGGCGCGTACTTCGCCCGCGAAAGGTGCGCGAGGTAGCGCCGCATGACCGGGTAGTCGACCCGCTGCCAATCAAAGGCGTGCTCCTCACCCCAGACGTGAGCCAGGTAGTCGGCGAACTGCTGAACCGCGCGCGCGTAGGCCTCAGCCGTCCGGGGTGAGCACCCGCGCACGTTCGTCACATACCCCAGGAACGCGTCCAGATGCCGATGGGACATCGCCGGACCTCGTGTTTCATCGGATGAGTGCGATGTCAGTCCGGTACTGCCAGCAGTACGCTCCCCGTTCGCGCAGCGATGGCCTGCTCCATCGCCGCAACGCACTGTCTCCCGACCGCCGTGCGGCGATCGCGCTTGCTCAGCCCCTTCTGCTTCGGCGTCGGCGGCAGCAGGCCAAAATTCGCGTTCATTGGCTGGAACCCCCGCGGATCGGCGTGGGTCACGTGATGCATCAGCGCACCGATCACCGTCTCCCGGGGGAGAACCACCGGCGGCTCGTCCTGAAGAGCGGCCAGGCAGTTAAGGCCCGCCACCAGGCCACAGGCGGTCGATTCCACGTACCCCTCGACGCCGGTGATCTGGCCCGCGAAGTACAGGTTCGGCCGCGCCTTCAGGTTCAGGCTCGGCTGAAGCAGTGTCGGGGAGTTGATGTAGGTGTTGCGGTGAACCGCTCCGTAACGCAGGAACTCGGCCTCCTCGAGACCCGGGATCATGCGGAAGACCCGCTCCTGCTCGCCCCACTTCAGGGACGTCTGGAACCCCACCAGGTTGTACATCGTGAAGTCCGCATTCTCACTCCGGAGCTGCACCACCGCAAAAGGCCGCTTGCCGGTATGGGGATCGGTCAAGCCAACGGGTTTCATCGGCCCAAACAACAGCGCATCCCGCCCGCGCGCCGCGATGACCTCGATCGGCAGGCAGCCCTCGAAAAGCTCACTCGGGTCGACGTCCGCGTGCATGCTCTGCTCCGCGTGAGAGAGCGCGTCGAAGAAGGCGTCATATTCCTCTTCAGTCAGCGGGCAGTTCAGGTACGCCGCCTCGCCCTTGTCGTAGCGCGACGCCATGAAGGCCTTGTCCATGTCCACTGAATCAGCGTCCACAATCGGGCTGATGGCATCGTAGAAGAACAGGTAATGCTGGCCGGTGATGGCGTACATGGCCTTGGCAAGTGAGGACGAGGTGAGGGGGCCGGAAGCGATGATCGTCGGCTCCTCCTCGGGAAGCTCGGCGACCTCCTCCCGCCGCAGCTCAATCCGCGGATGGCTGGTGATCGCCTCGGTCACCGCGCCGGCGAACAGATCGCGGTCCACAGCCAGCGCGCTGCCGGCCGGGACGCAGAACTTGTCCGCGCACTCCAGGATCAGTGAGCCCAGCAGCCGCAGCTCGGCCTTCAGGATGCCCTGGGCGCGGTCAAGGTTGTCTGACCGCAGGGAGTTGCTGCAGACAAGCTCGGCCAGGAGGTCCGTCTGGTGGGCGGCGGTGTTCACCTTGGGGCGCATCTCGTAGAGCACAACGTCAGCGCCCCGCCGGGCCAACTGCCAGGCCGCCTCCGAGCCCGCCAACCCGCCGCCAATGATCGTTATCGGCTGCATGTTACCGCCTTGTTGCCACTCCGCGCGGGCGAAGGTGCCTCCGCATCGCGTGGGACTCAGTAGGAGAAAGCCGACCAGACCGGATGGGCGCTCGCAAACAGGTCGATGTCGGCCTGCTCTATCGGCAGAGGCGCGAGATCGGCGGCGGGCAGCGGAACGGGACGGTCCACGCCGTCAGGAACGACCTCCGCGGTCACACCGGTGACCTCGAAGGTGTGGTACCACATCGCCGCCAACACCACGACAAAGACGGCTCCTGCCGCTACAGACCGGGATCGCGCACCCATTCCTGGCTGAACTCCCAATGGTAGTACGTCGGATCGGCGGGGAGGATTCTAAGCGCCGATGTCGGGCTTTGTCAACTTGAGGTGGCACCATGGGTCGAGCAGGTGCGCTTCCGCCTCACTTGAGCAACCGGCGGAACTCCTCCACCGCCAGACCGGCATCCCGGAGGATGCTTCTGAGAGTCCCTGGCGCGAGGTCCTGCGAGCCGTGGTACGGCACCGCAACTGTGTCGTCGGTGTCCTCATGGACCAGTATGACGTAGCTCTCCCGCTGGCGGTCAACGAAGAAGCCAGCGCGCTGCAAGGCCTTCACCGTCTCTGGCCCAGAGGCCACCGGCAGCTTAGGCAGCGACGACCCCCTCCTTCACGGCGAGCCGGTAGACAACGGCCTCGGTCGCGTCTCCCAGGTCCAGCGTCAACGTGTCCACATCCGCGGGTATGGACTTGCCGCGCTCCTGCAGTGACTCCACGTAGAGCCCGATGACCTCCTCAGCCATGAGGATAGCGTGAGGGAGAGAGTCGCCCTGCGTGTGACAGCCTTTGAGCGCCGGAACGTGTACGGAGTAGCGTCCGCCCTCTTCGCGCACGAACACCACGGTGTAGATCATACGGTCGCCTCCTCGGGCTTCTGCCCTGTGTCCGGCAACACCAGCAGCCTCTCACTCATATTGCCGCCCACGCGCAAGACCGACCGTGAGGATTCTAAGCGCCGATGCTGGCGTTTGTCAACTCGGCCCGTCTTG
>CBFDAZ010000040.1:0-16249 GCA_965602825.1 uncultured bacterium | reverse complement strand
CCGAAGGGCAAACATCAGGTGACCTGCTGCACGGGTACAGCGTGTCACGTGCGAGGTGGGAAGCGGGTCGTCGAGCACCTTCAGCGCCTCCTGGGCATCAAGCCCGGTGACACCACCGGTGACGGGCTGTTCTCGCTGGACACGGTGAACTGCGTCGGCGCGTGTGCCGTCTCACCGGTCGTGATCGTCGATGACGAGTACCATGGCGAGATGACGCCGGCCAAGGCCGCTCAGCTTATCCACAAGTGCCGCAGCAAGGCGGGTGAAGGCTCCGATGCATCGTCTTGAGGGTCTACTGGCGTGGCAGGAATCGATCAGGACTCAGCGCGACCCGGATGCGACCTGGATTGCCTTGTGCGCAGGGACCGGCTGCCTGGCACTGGGCTGTCAGGAGGTGGCTCGCGCCCTGCGCGAGGAGCTTATCCGACACGATCTGGAGGGCAAGATCGAGCTGAAAGAGACCGGATGCCCCGGATTCTGTCAGCAAGGCCCGCTCATCGTGATCCATCCGGAGCGCATCTTCTACCCCAAGCTCAAACCCGAGGATGCCCGGGTGATCGTAGAGCAGACGATCCTCAGGAAAGAGGCCGTCGAGGAGTTGCTCTACGAAGACCCCGACACCGGCAAGAAATACCTCCGCGAACACGAAGTGCCCTTCTACCAGAAGCAGATGCGGGTCGTCTCCCGCCTCAACGGCATCATCGATCCCACCCACATCGGCGACTACATCCTCCACGGCGGCTACCAGGCTGCAGCGAAAGCTCTGTTTGAGATGCAGCCCGAGGAGGTCGTCGAACAGGTCAAGAGGGCGGGTCTGCGCGGCCGGGGGGGCGGAGGGTTCCCCACCGGAACCAAGTGGGAATCATGTCGCGATGCCGAGGGAGAGGCCAAGTACGTCATCTGCAACGCCGACGAGGGGGACCCCGGCGCATTCATGGACCGCGCGCTGCTGGAGGGCAACCCTCATGCGGTTCTCGAGGGCATGATCATAGGGGCCTACGCCATCGGCTCGCACGAGGGATACGTGTATGTCCGCAATGAGTACCCCCTGGCGCTGAGAAACCTGCAGATCGCCATCCAGAGGGCCGAAGCCCATGGCCTGCTCGGCAACGACATCATGGGATCCGGCTTCGACTTCCACGTGAAGATCAACCGGGGTGGCGGGGCCTTCGTGTGTGGCGAATCGACGGCCCTGATGGCCTCCATAGAGGGTCGGGTCGGCGAACCCCGCGCGAAGTACATCCACACCGTTGAGTCCGGCCTGCACGGCCAGCCCACCAACCTCAACAACGTGGAGACGTGGGCCAACGTGCCGATCATCATTGAGAAGGGCGCCAACTGGTTCAGCGGCATCGGCACTGAGACGTCCAAGGGGACCAAGCTCTTCTCGCTGGTGGGCCACATCAGTAACACTGGCCTGATCGAGGTGCCGATGGGCATCTCGCTCCGGGAGGTCATGTTCGACATCGGCGGCGGAGTCCCCGGGGGCCGTGACTTCAAGGCGGTGCAAACCGGCGGACCATCCGGCGGCACGATCATCGTCGACACGACGGGCGCCGCTCGGCCGGCCGAAGAGCGGGACGAGCGTGAGCGCGGGCCGGCCGTCTACCCCGAGAGCCTCATCGATCTGCCGGTCGACTTCGAATCGCTGACCGAAGCCGGCTCCATGATGGGCTCCGGCGGCATGATCGTGATGGACCAAACGACCTGCATGGTCGATGTAGCTCGCTACTTCCTGGACTTCCTCAGAGAGGAGTCGTGCGGCAAGTGCACGCCCTGTCGGGAGGGCATCCGTAACATGCTCGAGATCCTCGAGCGGATCTGCAACGGAGAGGGGCAAGACGGCGACATAAAGCTGCTGGAAGAGATGTCCGAAGTGGTGGCGGATACGTCCCTCTGCGCGCTCGGCGGCACGGCCCCGAACCCCGTCCTGTCCACGATCCGGTACTTCCGTCCGGAATACGAGGCGCACATCAAGGACAAGCGATGCCCGGCCGGGGTGTGCACCGCACTGATCACCTTCCTGATCGACGCGGAGAAGTGCACCGGCTGCCACGCTTGCTCCAAGGTCTGTCCGACGGATGCCATCTCAGGTGAGGCGAAGTCCCCGCACTCGATTGACCAGGCCAAGTGCATCAAGTGCGGCTCGTGCCTCGACGTGTGTAAGTTCGATGCAGTCGTCAAGGAGTGAGGAGGCGACGCTATGCCGACGTTGACCATCGACGGCCAGCAAGTGGAGGTGGAGGAAGGTGTGACGATCCTTGATGCCGCCGGCAAGCTTGGCATCGAGATCCCGACCCTCTGCCACCATCCATTGCTCGAGCCGTACGGTGCATTCCGGATATGTACGGTGGAGATGAAGCGGCGCAACCGCACGAGGATGGTCACGGCGTGCAATTACCCGGCGCAGGACGGCATTGAGGTGCTCACCAACTCCGAGCGCGTGCTCAACGCCCGGCGGATGATCGTCGAGTTCGAACTCGCGCGCTGCGCCGACTTGCCTGTACTGCGCAAGCTCGCCGACCAACTCGGCATCGACACCTCGCGCTTCGGCGAGGGGCAACACGAGTGCATCCTCTGCGGCCTGTGCGTCCGGACGTGCTGGGAGATCGTGGGGGCCAAGGCCATCACCTTCGCCAACCGGGGTACCGAACGCGAGGTGACGACCCCCTACCACGAGATCTCGGAGGCCTGCATCGGCTGTGGCGCCTGCGTCGCCATGTGCCCCACGGGTGTCCTGACGATGGAGGACATCCGGGGCCGCGAGGTCGTCCATTCGGAGCTGACGCTCGGCCCGCAGAAGGCCATCCGCATCCCCTTCATGCAGGCCGTGCCCAACGTCCCGTTCATCGACCCCGACGCCTGCATCCACTTCCAGACCGGGGAGTGCAAAGTCTGCGAGCAAGTCTGCCCGAAAGAGGCCATCAACCACCAGATGGAAGACGAGTTCGAGGAGGTGGAGGTCGGCGCCATCCTGGTCGCGACCGGCCACGAGGTAATCGACTGCTCCGAGATGCTCCGGTACGGGTACGGCCTCTATGATAACGTCATCACCGGGCTGGAGTTCGAGAAGCTCAGTCACGCGACGAGCCCCACCGGCGGGAAGATCCTCTGCGCCAATGGCAAGCCGCCGGAGAGTGTGGCGATCCTCCACTGTGTGGGCAGCCGCGATGAGAACTACCACGAGTACTGCTCCCGCGTCTGCTGCATGTACTCGCTGAAGTTCGCACACCTGGTGCGCGAAAAGACCGGAGCCGAGGTCTACGAGCTGTACATCGACATGCGGTCCGCCGGCAAGGGCTACGAGGAGTTCTACAAGCGCAACCTCGAGGAAGACGTCGTCTTCATCCGGGGCAAGGGGTCCGAGGTCACGAACTGGCCGGAGAGCCCCGACGAAGAAGGCAAGCTGGTGGTTAAGTGTGAGGACACGCTGCTGGGTATGGTCCGTCGCCTGCCGGTGGATATGGTGATATTGAGCCCGGCCCTGCAGGCCAGAGCGGACGCCGCGAAGCTTGCCCAGACCCTCGGGCTCGGCTGCTCGGGGGATGGGTTCTTCCTGGAGCAGCACCCCAAACTCGGGCCGGTCCAGACGGCCTCCGACGGCATCTTCCTGGCCGGGACGTGTCAGGGACCCAAGGACATTCCCGATTCCGTCGCTCAGGGCGCCGCGGCTGCCGCCAACATCCTCTCCCTCGTCGATCGCGGATCGGTCGTCATCGAGCCGATCACCAGCGTAGTTGAGGAGACGACCTGCGGCGGATGCCGCATCTGCATCAGCGTGTGCCCGTACGATGCGGTGGCCTTCGATGAGGAGAAGAAGATCTCTGTCGTGGACGAAGCGGTCTGCAAAGGCTGCGGCACGTGCGCGGCGGCTTGCCCGTCCGGTGCGGCCCAGCAGCGGTTCTATGAGGATCGAGACATCTTCGCCGAGATGGACGGCTTGCTTGCCGCGCAGCCCGAAACCTAGCCTGAGGGGAGACTGGCGAACCATGAGCGCTCAGTTCGAGCCGCGGATCATCGCGTTCCTCTGTCGATGGTGCTCCTACACCGGCGCTGACTTGGCGGGCACAAGCCGCATCACGTACCCGCCCAACGTGCTCCCGATCCGCGTCATGTGTTCGGGCCGCGTTGACCCCACCTTCGTGGTCAGTGCCTTCCGCAGGGGCGCCGACGGGGTGCTCATCTGCGGATGCCACCCCGGGGACTGCCACTACAACGAGGGCAACTACAACATGATGCGGCGGCTCCCGCTGATACGGAAGCTCATCGCCCAGTTCGGGATCGATCCCGAGCGCGTGCGACTGGAGTGGGTGTCGGCCTCCGAAGGCGATCGGTATGCCGAGGTGGTCACCGAGTTCACCGAACAGATCCGCCAGATGGGGCCCCTGAACTGGAGCGACGTGATATCCGCGCCTCCCGTCGAGGAGACGGCAGAAAGCGAGGTGACGGCCAGTTGAGCAAGCCCAAGATGGCCCTTTACTGGGCGTCAAGCTGCGGCGGGTGTGAGATCTCAGTACTCGAGGTCCACGAGGCTATACTTGACGTCGCGGAGTTCTTCGACATCGTCTTCTGGCCGGTCGCTCTGGACTTCAAGTACCATCACGTGGAGGCGATGGCGGACGGCGAGGTCCTGGTGTGTCTGTTTAACGGTGCGGTCCGCACCGAAGAACAGAAGTACATTGCCGAACTCCTGCGCCGCAAATCGCAGGTGATGGTGGCTCACGGCTCCTGCGCCTGCTGGGGAGGTATCCCGGCCCTGGCCAACGTGGCGAACCGCGACGAGGTGTTCGCCCGGGCCTACTTCGAGTCACCCTCGACGGACAACCCCGACCGCGTGGTCCCCCAGACACGCACGCGGGTGCCCGAGGGTGAGCTCACGCTGCCGGCGTTCTTCGACACGGTCTACGCTCTCGACCAGGTCGTCCCCGTTGAATACTACATGCCGGGCTGCCCACCGGTGGCCGAGCAGACGCTGGCTGTTGTGCAGGCGGTGATGTCCGGCGACCTGCCGCCGCCCGGCAGCGTGGTCGGGGCCGGCGAGAAGACGGTCTGCGAGGAGTGCCCCCGCGAGAAGACAGACGAGAAGAAGGTCAAGCAGTTCCGGCGTATCCATCTGGCCGGCGAGCTTGACCCCAAACGGTGCCTGCTCGAACAGGGCGTTATCTGTGTCGGTCCGGCTACGCGCTCGGGCTGTGGCGGCCAGTGCGTCAGCGTTGGGATGGCCTGCCGGGGCTGCTATGGCCCGCCGGCTGGCGTTCTCGACCAGGGCACCAAGATGCTCGCCGCGCTGGCCTCCGTGATTGACTCGGATGATCCCGACGAGATCCAGCGGATCACGGACACCATCGACGACCCGCTCGGCTACGCCTACCGCTTCGGCATGTCCAGCTCATCCTTGAGGCGAGTGAGGATCCATGAATAAGGTCACTATCGACCCCATCACCAGGCTCGAAGGGCACGGGAAGATCGAGATCTTCCTGAACGATGACGGGGGCGTAGAGAACGCTTACCTGCAGGTGCCCGAGCTCCGTGGTTTTGAGCGGTTCTGCGAGGGCCGGCCCGTCGAGGAGATCCCCCGGATCACGCCGCGCATCTGCGGCGTATGCCCCGATGCCCACCACATGGCCTCGGCGAAGGCGTGTGATGCTCTCTATCATGTGGACATACCGCCGACTGCGAAGAAACTCCGCGAGCTCTGGTACAACGCCTTCACCGCGGGCGATCACTGTACTCACTTCTACATCCTCGCGGGGCCCGACTTCGTCATGGGGCCCACGGCCGATCCCGCGGAGCGTAACATTCTCGGTGTCATCAACAAGGTTGGGCTGGAGGTCGGAAAGCGGGTCATCCGTGAGCGCAAGGAGGCCCACGAAGTAATCCAGATGCTCGGCGGGAAGCCGACTCACCCCGTCGGTGCCATCCCGGGCGGGCTCTCCAAGTCGATCGACGAGGAGGAACGGGCGCGACTGGAAGAGATCGGTGAGGGGATGGTCGAGTTCGGCCAGTTCTCGCTGCAGCTCTTCGAGGATGTCGTCCTCAAAAACGAGGACTACATGAGTTTGGTCCTCAGCGATGACTTCATGCACCGCACCTACTACATCGGCCTGGTGGACGACGACAACTGCGTCAATGTCTACGACGGCAAGGTGCGCGTCGTCGATCCCGACGGTAAGGAGTTCGTCAAGTTCGCCCCTCACGAGTACACCGACGTCATCGCCGAGCACGTGGAGCCGTGGTCGTATCTGAAGTTCCCGTTCCTGAAGAAGATCGGCTGGAAGGGGCTGGTGGATGGGCCGGACAGCGGCGTCTACCGGGCGGCCCCCCTGGCTCGTCTGAACGTCGCCGAAGGTATGGCCACGCCGCTGGCCCAGGAAGCCTACGAGAAGATGTACTCCACCTTCGGCACCAAGCCCGTCCATCACACGATGGCCTTCCACTGGGCCCGGCTGATCGAGATGCTGTACTCCGGGGAGCGCGTCCTGGAGCTGGCCAAGGACCCCGAGATCACGAGTCCCGAAGTCCACAAAGTGCCGGACGCCACGCCGGATGAGGGCGTCGGCATCGTGGAGGCGCCGCGGGGGCTGCTAATTCACCACTACAAGACGGACCCCAATGGGATCGCCGAGAAGGTCAACCTCATCGTCGGCACCACCAACAACAAAGCCGGCATCTGTATGTCCATCAAGAAGGCCGCGCAGGGCGTCATCAAGCCGGGCACCGAGGTGAGCGAGGGCATCCTGAACATCGTTGAGATGGCCTTCCGCGCTTACGACCCGTGCATGGCGTGCGCAACACACCACCTTCCCGGCCGCATGCCGCTGATCGTGACCATACGCGACAAAAACGGGGAAGTGTTGCAGGAGGTTCGGCGTGACGGGTAGCCAGACCGCTCCCCGGGATGAAGCCCCGGTACCCGAGCACAAGCTGGCTCGGGGGACGCTCATCGTCGGCCTGGGGAGCCCCATACTCCGGGACGATGCGATCGGTCTTCGCGTCGCGGACGCTCTGGCTACCCGTCTCCCCTCTGACCGTTTCACCACAACCGAGGCTGGCCTCTCCGGCCTGCGGCTCTTGCCGATGCTGGAGGGATGGGACCGGCTGGTCATCATCGACGCCATGCTCCGCCCGGGACAGCCCGGCGAGCCGCCCTGTCCCGGCAGACTGCACCGGCTGTCTCCGGATGAGCTGTCGTCCGCTCTGCACCTCAACAGCTCCCACGAGGCCAGCCTGGCGGACACGCTGCGGTTGGGAGAGCTTCTGGGCATGGACATTCCGAGCGACGTGACCATACTTGGCATTGAGGTGGCTGATCCGTTTACCTTCGACGAAGAGATGACCCCCGCGTTGGCTGACCGGGTCGAGCCGCTGGCGGATGAGATCGCGTGCGAACTCCTCCACGAGCCGCTCGAAACGCCGGCGGGCCGTTGTCGCTAACCCCATTGGCCGTGCAAGACGGATCCTCCGAACCTATTGCCCGGCGCCGGCCCTCCCCCGGGCGATCGGCGTGCGGAACCTCCATGGGCTTGGGGGCGGTTAGGAGCCGACAACAAGCCGAATGCAGAGAAGAGGGCAGACTGACCCGTGAATGACACCGGTGCAGTGCCCGAAGAAGAGCACAGCGCCTCAGTGCGTCTGGCAAAGGCGATCCGGGAGGCCGTCCCACCGATCCCGGTGGCCGCCGGCGAAACCGTTGTGCGGCAGGGCGACGAGGGCACGAAGCTGTATCTGGTCCATGCCGGTGCCCTGGACGTCGTCGTGGCGGCCGACGAGGGCCTGCGGCTGCCGGTCGCCAGACTCGGGCCGGGCAGTCACTTCGGCGAGATGTCGCTCCTGGCCAATATCCCGGTGTCTGCCGATGTGGTGGCCTGTGAGCCGAGCGTCCTCTATGCCGTCACGGCCGGGCAGTTCGACGAACTCGTGCGCAAAGACCGGGCCGTAATGGAGTACCTGGCCGAGGAACTGGCGGTGCGGCTGAAACGCACCAACGATCAGCTCTCGGCCCTGCAGCAGCGCCAGGCGGCCCTGGACAAGCTGATCGGGGCCCAGCGCGCCCAGCCGTTCAGGCACGACCTTCCGAGCTTCGGCAAGAAGCTGGTCGCCGCCATCGAGGAGGCGGCCCGCTCCGACGACCCGCTCCTGCTCTGTGGCGAGGACGGGGTCGGCAAGCGGGCCTTGGCGCAGCACATCCACAGTCTCAGCGACCGGCGCGACCGGCCCGCCCTGGTTGTGGACTGCGCGGCAATTCCCGATGACGAGGCCCGGCCGCAGCTCTTCGGCGATGCCCAGCCGGACTCCGTCACCCGCTTCGCCGACAGTCTCGGCTTCATACAGGCTGCCGACGGCGGAACGCTGGTGCTGGCGAACGTGGAACGGCTGTCCGCCGTAGCGCAGCAGGACTTGGCCACCTTCGTCGAGGCGCATAAAGGCGTTGCCTCGGAGTTCCGCGTATCCGTTCGCCTCATTGCGACCTCCTGCTTGTCGCCCGAGCAGCTTGGCCCCGATCAGCACCTGTGTCAGTCTCTCCGGGCGCTCCTCGTCGCTCCGAGCTCGATCCAGGTGCAGTCCCTCCGGAAGCGTCGTCGCGACATCCTGCCGCTGGCCGAGCACTTCCTGAGCGGGGTCGCGCAGCGCACCGCGGCCCAGCCCAAGCAGTTGGCCGAGAGCGCGCGGCGGGAGCTTCTGGGCTACGACTTCCCCTTCGGGAATGTGCGCGAGCTGCGCCAGGTCATCGAGCTGGCCTTCCAGCTTGCTGAGGGCGAGACCATCAACGCCGAACACCTTTTCTTCGGCCCTGGCGGAGGACTGGGAGCTGCGCAGTTCGATCTCTTGCGCTGGCCGTGGCTGGAGAAGGCGCTGCTCGACGGCCGCCTGTTGACCGGGCTGAAGGTCCTCGTTGGCCTGATCTTCGCCGGAATCGTGGCCGCCTGCGCATTGGCGCCTGACTCCGTCGTCGGCGGGCTCGCCAACCTCATGGTCTGGGGCATCTGGTGGCCGGTCCTGATCGTCTCGCTGCTGTTGCTGGGCCGCGCGTGGTGTGCGGTCTGCCCGTTGAGCAGCAGCGCCGAGATCGTCCAGCGCGGGTGGGGCCGACAACTGAAGCCCCCCGGCTGGCTGACGCAGACCGGTCCGGTCCTGGCGCTGGTTGGCTTCGTGGCTATCGTGTGGGTGGAGCAGGTCACCGACATGGCCGAACACCCCGCCTACACTGGCATCCTGTTCGTCAGCCTGGCCGTCGCCGCCATCCTCGTTGGGTGGCTCTTCCAGCGGCACGCCTGGTGCCGCTACCTGTGTCCTCTCGGGGCGATGGGGGCGGTCTTCAGTGTGGCGTCCGCGCTTCGCGTGCAGGCCCGCCGAGAGGTCTGCGGGGCGTCCTGTACCGGTCATGAGTGCTACCGGGGTGGCGAGGAGGGCGAGGGCTGTCCGATGTTCAGCCACGCCCTGTTCCTGACCAGCGGACAGCACTGCAAGCTCTGCATGGAGTGCCTGCGCGCCTGCCCCAGCCGCTCCCCGCGGTTGATCCTGCAGGCCCCCCTGCGGGACATCTGGCGCTCCAACCTCATCACCGCCGACATGGCGCCCCTGGCCGTTGTGATCGGCCTGCTGGCCCTGCTGCTGGCGGCAACGGCCTTCATGGGGCCCCGGTTCGGGCCGAGCGGACTGTGGTTCAGCGGCGGATCGGTGGCCGCCATAGCTGTCGGACTCGCACTCACCCGCCTGTTCCAGCTCCGCGAGCGGACCGAGAGCAGCCGCGACGTCTCCTGGACGGCCAGGGCCGTCTACGCCTACGCGCCGGCGGTGGCCGCACTGCTCCTGGCCTTCCATCTCCGCGCGCTGCCCTGGCTCCGCGAGGTCGCCGTCGAGATCGCTACGGGGGAGGGTGCTGTGGCCGGGGCCTCGCTGCTACAGATCGGTCAGTGGGGAGCGGCGGCTGGCGGCGGTCTCATGACGGGGTGGGCGCTGTGGTACCTTTGCACGGGGAGATTCGGCCCCGGACCGTTCGGCGCGATCGCCGTATGGCTCTCGTTGAGTCTGCTGGCTGCAGTCGGCTTGGTCGAGGGCCTTATCCTGCTCGGCTGACCGAGGTGCACCTAGTGAACCGTAACGCCACTGCTGCTTCCGGAAGGAACCAGAGAGCACCCTCGGCGGCCGGCGACCTGTCGCCGAACCGCGCGCGTACAGCCGACCGCCACGCCCTGGCCAACCTGGCCCTCAACTGCATGGTGCTGGCTGTCGCCACCCACAGCGTGTTCGTGGGCCTGGTGCTGCTCTGTTTCCCGATGTGGATGCTGAAGGTCGTCGGGTGGGAGTACAGCGGCGAGGTCTTCTGGCCCAGTCAGGCCGGGCTGTTTCTCGTCATCCTCGGCAGCGCGTACGCCGGAGCGGTCTGGTATCGGCCGCTCATCTGGTTGTTGATCGGCTCCAAGTTCAGCGCCATCGTCTTCCTGATCGCCCACGTGCTGTTCCTCGATGCCCCCAGGCTCGTCGGCCTGCTCGGTGCCGGCGACGGCGCGATGGGGCTGGTGGTCGGACTCCTCTTCTGGTACACGCAACGCACGAAGGAGGGCAGGTAGCAGGTAACAGGTGACAGGGACGCCTGGAGGGGACGGCGGGCAACGGCGGAATGCAGAAGACAGAAGAGAGAAGACAGAATGCTGGTAATGGCGAACGGCGTGAGTTCTCTCTCCCGTCGCATCGCCTAGCGTCTCGCTTCTCGCCTTCCTGTAATCCGGCTTGGGGGTCTCTCTCCGCCTAACCCCCAACCACCACGCCGCACACCCAAGGCGGCCGGGCAGTCGGCGGCGAATGGAGGCCCGTCGCCGGCAGACGGCAACACGATTGCCCGCTCATGCCGCCGGCAGGGAGTCTCCATGGTCCGCGTCAGTGCCGTCCTCATTGCCCTTGTCGCAGCCGCCCCCGCCCTCCCCCAACCCGAGGAGCCCAGCATGCAAGAGGCCCGGAAACAGGCCGCCCACCGGACGCGGCGGATCATCGTCAACAACGACGGCAACGACTGCCGCGGCCGCAAACCCGATGAGCCGAAGTCCGTTGAGACCTTCCTCAGCAAGCGCACCAGCCCCCTCGTCGGCTCGCAAGTGGACGCGATCTTCTACTGCACGGGTGTGTTCAACTCGTACACCCACCACAGCGACGAGATCGAGGCGCGCGCCCACGGCGACCGCTACGCCGACGATTGGGCGTGGGAGCTGAAGGAGATCGAGGGTCGCGACTCGCTGGAGATCATGGTTGATTTCGGCCACGAGCAGGGCTGGGAAGTCTTCTGGTCGATGCGGATGAACGATACCCACGACTCGGCCGATGAAGCGCTGCTCTGCCGGTGGAAGCAGGACCATCCCGACTACCTGATGGGGAAGAAGGGCGAGCGGTTCCCGCACGGCGGCCGGCGCTGGTCGGCGGTGAACTACGCGCTCCCCGAGGTCCGCGACAAGGTCTTCCGAATCCTGCAGGATGTCTGCACGCGATACGACGTGGACGGGCTGGAGCTGGACTTCTTCCGGCACCCCGTCTACTTCAAGCCGCAGATGACCGGCGACCCGGTCACCCAGGAGCACTGTGACATGATGACCGGCCTCCTGGGTCGTCTGCGCGCGATGGCTGACGAGGTGGGGGCAAAGCGCGGGCGGCCGGTGCTGATTGCGGTCCGCGTACCCGATTCGCTGGGCTACGCCAAGGCGATCGGGTTAGACGTGGAGCAGTGGCTGAAGGACGATCTGATCGACCTCGTCACCGGCGGCGGCTACTTCCACCTGGAGCCGTGGGAGAGCCTGGTGGCTCTGGGCAAGCAGTACGATGTCCCCGTCTACGCCGGCCTGAGCGCGTCGCGGATCGTCGATCCCTCGTATCCCGAGAAGCCGGGCACCATCGAGGTCTGGCGCGGCGAGGCCCTGAACGCCTGGGAGGCCGGCGTCAGCGGCATCTACACGTTCAACCGCTTCAATCCGAACGACCCGATCTTCCGGGAGATCGGCGATCCGGGAATCCTCCGAGACCTCGACCGGGTCTACGAGTACAACCCGGGCAAAGGCCAAACGTCCTGGCTGAAGGACGGGGAGCAGTTCATCAAGGCGCGCTAGAGAAAGACCCGCGATCCAGAGTCTTGCGCTCATCTCCCAAGGGGCGAGCAAGGTTGTGTTGAGGAAGAGGCGGGGGACAGCGGTTGCGGGTCGGCCTTGACGGGCCGTTGCTGTTGTCTGGCGGTGCTGAGGGGTAGGAGCGGATTCATCCGCGACCGCCGTTCGCTGCCAGCGGGCCGAGCAACGCTCGTCCGACAGCAGGAGGCCAACAGCAGCGGCATCGCGGTTGAGACCGCTATCCCCCGCCCGCCGCCTGTACGGTGATTGGTGGATGCTCATGCAGCGCATTGATCCTCAATAGCCGATCGAGAATCGTGGACTCCCACCTGGAGACCCACGCCAACTTCCTGTGGTATTCGCCCGGGCGACTTGCTCTTCCACTACGTCAGCAGGCATCGGGCCGACTTCCCGCGAAATGCGAATCGGTTGGTCCCGGCTCCCGCCGACGGACACAGTGGTCGCGCGATCATTGGAGGACGGGGTGCAGGCAGGGTGCTGACGAAGATCATTCCAGCTCTGGACTGGATGAAGGGCTACAACGGGCGGGATCTGCGGTCCGATGTCGTTGCCGGTGTGACGGTCGCCGTCCTGCTGATTCCGCAGGCGATGGCGTATGCCATGCTCGCCGGACTGCCTCCGGTTGCGGGGCTTTACGCGTCGGTCTTCCCGCTCGTCGCCTACGCGCTGTTTGGCTCGTCACGCCAGTTGGCGGTCGGCCCGACCGCCGTGGTATCGCTGCTCGTCCTCTCGGGTTGCTCAAGCGTCGCGGAGCCCGGTACGGCGCATTATTGGCACTACGCGGTGCTGACGGCGCTGATGGTGGGCGTGATCCAGCTTGTCCTGGGCCTGCTGCGGATGGGTTTCATCGTCAACTTCGTATCCCATGCGGTCATCAGCGGCTTCACGTCCGGGGCAGCGGCGCTGATCTGTCTAAGCCAGTTCAAGCACTTGCTGGGTCTGACGATCGAGGGCCGCGACACGGCGGTTGAGATGGCCGTGGCGACCGCTCTGCACGTCGGCCAGACGCACCCGCTGGCCCTGGCGCTCGGCGGGGCGTCGCTAGCCCTACTGGTCTTGTGTCACAAGAAGACCCCTCGCGTACCCGGCCCGCTGCTGGTGGTTGCCGGGGGGACCTTGCTGGTCTGGGCACTGGGGTGGCATGATCGGGGCTTGAGGACCGTGGGTCACGTCCCGCAGGGCGTGCCTGTCCTCGAGGCGCCGGAGGTCAAGCTCGAATCCCTTCGCACTCTCGCGCCGATCGCCGCCGTCATCGCCGCAATCGGGTACATGGAATCGGTGGCGCTGGTGCAGTTGATTGCCGCCCGCGAGAAGTACCGGGTCGATCCCTCGGTCGAGCTGCGGGCGATCGGCATCGCAAATGTCGTCAGTGGCCTTTGTTCGGGGTATCCCGTGACCGGGAGCTTCTCGCGAACGGCGGTGAACTACGACGCGGGAGCACGGACCGGGGTCGCCTCGATGATCACGGCGGCCGCGGTGATCCCGGCTCTTCTGTTCGCCACACCGCTCTTCCGGTATCTCCCCATCACAGTCCTGGCCGCGATCATCATCGTCTCGGCATCGAGGTTGATCGACTGGGAGACGCCTCGACGCTTCTTCCGCGTGTGTCGAGCGGACGGTTTGACGCTGGTTCTGACCTTCGCGGTGACTCTGCTGTTCGGTGTCGAGACGGGGATTCTGGCCGGCGTGCTGTTCTCCCTTGGCCTATTCATCTGGCGCAGCACGCACCCCCATCTGGCCGAGTTGGGCTATCGGCCTTGTGACCATGTGTACCGGGATATCGAGCGCTTCCCGGATGCCGAGACCAGTCCGGAGGCGCTGGTCATGCGAGTGGACCGGTCGCTGTACTTCGCGAACATGCGGTTCGTTGAGGACCGCCTGCGGGAGGCGATCACCGAGAAGCCGGAGATCCGCTGGGTCGTGCTGGATCTGTCCGGTGTGAACGAGGTGTGCGCGGTCGCGCTATATGGCCTGGAGGAGCTCGTGAACGAGCTTGCCGCGCGGGAGGTGAGGGTCCTGTTTGCCGGCATGAAGGGGCCGGTGCGCGACCGTTTCGTCAGGGCGGCGTGGACCGAACGGCACGGTGAGCCCTTGACCTATCCCTCCGACGAGCAAGCTCTCGAGCACATCAAGGACGAGACCGTGTGTCCCCCCGCTCCGTCCAATGAGCAAGGATAGCGTGCGACCAGGGCTGTTGGTCGCTGCATGCTTGCGTCTGCGGCGCGGATCCGGAGCGGGAGGAGTACAGCTCATGGCACAAGCTGCCGAGATCGATGACATGGTCGCTCTAACGGGCAAGTACTACGCTCGCCTGCAGGAGCTACTCGCGGGCGTGCCCGACGGTCATCTGTCCGCCGGGGCCGGCGCCGACGGACTTACGGTGGCCGAGACGATCGACCACGTCTGCCAGAGCGACTTGTGGTACCTGGACCTTATCGATGGTGGCTCGCGACGGATCGAGAGCCTGTTGCCCGATAGAGAATCCCTGAGGACAGGCCTCCGTCAGACCGAGGCCTCGACGATCGGCTTCCTCGAAGGACTAGCGCCCAACGTCCTCGCCGTAACGCGGGAGGTACCGGCGTGGTGGGCGGAGGGCGCAGAGCGGTCGGTCCGCCTGATCCTCATGCACTCGCTGGCCCACAAGTACTACCACTGCGGGCAGCTCCAGTCGATCCTCCATCTGCTGGCTGGCAAGCAGTAGCCACAGACGTTGTCCGGGCAAAGCAGGGCAGCGGTTGCTGTCAGAGGCAGGACCGATCGATCTCGCCCGGCTGAGCCCCGGGCATGTCCAAGGGAGGTCGTTCGACCAGCCTGTCGTGGCAGGGCGCGAATGCTGCCGGCAGAGCCTGGTAGTCGGGGTCCCCGTCCTCGAAGACCGCCACGCCGCGCAGAACAACGAGTCCACTCATAGGGAACGCGATCGCGGACATGTGAGGGTTTCTCCGGCGGATTGGCATTCCGCCCGCGTGGCTGCGTGTTGAGTGCAGATTGCATTCTGGTGGATGCCGGGGTGGCAGTCAACTGGCCGTCGTCGCTGGTCTCACACGGGCACGGACCGACGAGGCGCGCTCAGCCATGCGATGCGCGAGCACATCGCGAAGGCCTGCTGTGAGCCGTTCGACTGTTGTAACCTTTGGGGCACTGACGGCGAATAGTGTGTAGAGGATCGAACACCGTGGCAAGCGGACCGCCGCCGCAGCCGGCCAGGAAACAGGGCGGGGAGCAGGAGGAGGGCAAGTCCGCGCGGCTGGCAGCCAGTGGTGATAAGAGCGAATTCTGGCGCCTGATCGAACGCCATCACCGAGCGATCTACCGCCTGGCCGTCGCTCTTGTGGGCAAAGGGCCGGAGGCCGAGGACGCGACACAGGAGACCTTCGTGCGAGCCTTCGAGAGCCTACATCGGTACGATGCGCAGCGACCGTTCGGGCCCTGGTTGCGGGGGATAGCCGTGAACGTCTGCCGCCAGTACCACCAGCGTCGCGGCCGGCAGGGCTCGCGGCAAGTGCCGCTTGACGAGGCGCCGTGCGAGAGGCAGGCCGACGCCGAGTCATCTGAAGTGATCCTCGACGCACTGGCGCAGATGGAGGAGCGCTACCGGCTCCCACTGGTCCTTTTCTACATCGAGCAGGCATCTGTGGAGGAGGTCGCACACACGTTGGGATTGAGAGAGGGAACCGTTCGCGTGCGGCTGCACCGGGGGAGAGAGAGGCTGCGGCGGGCGCTCTCAGAACAGCCAGGGGATGGGACGGGAACATGACCAGCATGACGTGCGAGCAGGCGCGGCGACTCGTCCACCATCGACTCGACGGCGAGCCCGCGCCCGGCGACCAGGATCAGCTCAGACGGCACCTGGCGGCATGTGCCGCATGTGCCCAGGTAGCCGACGGACTGCGCGACCTCGACAAGACACTCCGCCACGTGCTGGGCGCTGTCGAGCCGCGGTCCGGTTTCCTGGCAGCTCTGCAGGCGGCACTCCCAATCGGTGAACCGCGCCGACCGGCGCTGGCATGGCGCTGGGGATGGGCAGCAGCCATGGCCTTGATCGTCGCCGTGGGGTGCCTGGTCGCACTTCGGCGCAACCAGCACTCCCCGCCGGTGACGGTCCGCGCGTCCGAGGAGCCGCTTCACGTGTTCACCTC
>CBFDAZ010000039.1:0-16291 GCA_965602825.1 uncultured bacterium | reverse complement strand
GACGTTGGTCGGGCTGATGCCGTCGCCCGTGGAGTGGCCCGTGTTCTCCTCGCCGGCCTTGTTCGCGGTGTAGGAGTTGTGCAGGTACGTCTTCAGGACGCCGTCTTCCACGAGGGTGAGGGGGCGCCGGGGCACGCCGTCGGCATCGCACCGGCTGGAGGACATGCCCCGGGCAATCAGCGGATCGTCGACGACGGTCAGCACTTCCGAGGCGATCTTCTCGCCGCGCTTCCCGATCAGGTAGGACCGGTTGCGCTGAACGTCCTCGGCATTCGCCTGGCTGGCGATGGAGTAGTAGATGCTGCCGCTCCCGAGAGGACCCAGTACCACCGGGTAATCGCCCGATGGGATGTCCCGGGCGTCAAGGTACTTGAGGGCGCCCTCGGCCGCGACCTTCCCAATCCCCTCGGGCTTGAAATCGTCCATGACGTGGCCGAAGGAGTGCTCGAACCAGATGCCGACATTCTCGCCTCGCTTGACGACTGCGCCGATGTAGCAGGAGACCCCGCTGGAGCGCGAGGTGGCCCTGACCCCCAGCGAGTTGGCCATGGCGGACTCATAGAAGGAGACCGACGATCCACCATCCACGATCGCCTCGCCCACGGCCGACAGCGCCTCGTCAGCGCCCGTCAGGGCGTACTGCGTGGCATCGGCGACCGACAGCCCGGCCACCCGGTCGTCCCAGAGCCCTTCCACCTCCGGCAAGGCCTGCGGGCCCGGCAGGGAGACGAAGTCCGGGTCCGGGTCAGCCTGGGCGGCGAGCGCCGCCGCCATGGCGGCCGTTTCGTCGATCCGTTCCCGCTCGAGCACATTGACGCCCGCCGAGCCCACACCTCCGCGGGAGTAGGCGCGCACGGAGACGCCGCTATACTCGCTCGACCGGGATTCCTTGATGGCGCCCTTTTCCAGGGAAACCGAGACGCTCCGGCCGCGCGAGACATGCACCTGAGCGCAGTCGGCACCCTCTTGTACTGCTCTGTCACAGGCCGCCGCAGCAAGCTCCAATAGGTCGTCCAAGGCGTCCGCCTCCTCCACTCCTTCAGGATGGCATCCGGCTCACTCGATGCGTTCCTGGCCGCCGACAACAAGCTCCTTCACGCGCATGTAAGGCCCGCCACCGTTGACGTACATCCCCTGGCCGTTCTTTCCGCACATGCCCCCCATGGTCAGCATCTCGAACTCCCTGCTGACTCCGTCCACGTCCCGGAGGGTGTCCAGGATCATGCCGGCCACCGTAACATCGCGCAGCGGCTGGCCGATCTCGCCGTCGCGGATCAGACGTCCTCGTCCGGCGTGGCACGTGTACTGCCCCTTGGCCGTCATCACGTACCCCCACTCGCCGCCCTCCAGCAGGATCCCGAGGTCAATACCCTTCGCCAGCTCTTCCAGGGACGACTGGCCGGGCAAGACAAGGGTGTTACTCATCCGCACGATCGGCCGGACACTGTAGTCTTGCGCTCTGCCGCTTCCGTTCGGCTTGACGCCCATGCGCGCCGCCGTTTCCAGGCTGTGCATGAAGCCTTTGAGCACGCCATTCTCGATGATCGCCCGGCGGCCCCCCGGCGTGCCTTCCGAGTCGTACTTGTACGACCCCCACGAACCCTCGAGGGTGGAATCGTCAACCACATTCACCAACTCGGAGGCGACCTGCGCGCCGACCTTGCCCTCCAGGATGGAGTCGCCGGCGAGCACGAGATCGGCCTCGGCGTTGTGCCCGAGGGCCTCGTGGATGAACACGCCGACGATCGTGGGGTGCAGAACGACCGGGAACTTGCCGGAGGGCGCGCGGTCCGCCGACAGCAGCATCACCGCGGTGTCGCCCGCCTTCCGGCCCAGCTCCGTCGGCTCGGCCTGCTCAGCGACTTCGAAGCCGCCAAGGCCCGACTTGTGCTCGTAGGCGCTCTGCCGAA
Organism: uncultured bacterium; assembly: GCA_965602825.1. GTDB lineage: Bacteria > Armatimonadota > Zipacnadia > Zipacnadales > VGFC01 > CBFDAZ01. Next base: position 14,381 of record CBFDAZ010000039.1, on the reverse strand, counting down.
CCTCGCCCTCCGCCGTGGTGACGTTGACCCCCAATCTCGTCCGGATGAGGGTGTTATCGAGGTCCGTGCCCCGGCTGCTGCAGAGCATCTCGCGGTGGACGGAGTCCCCGTACCACGAGACGCTGTTGGCGAGCTGGTCGCCGGCGCGTTCCTGGGCCGCCGCCTCCAGGGCGTTCACCAGCTCCATCTTCTTCTCGACCGGGACGCTGCGCGGATCGACCTCGCAGGGGGAGACGTACTCATCGACCGACGGCTCAATATCCGCCAGGACTCCGAACTCGGCGATGCGGGCCTGCGAGGCCTTGGCCATGTCGATGGCCGTGCCAAGGCAGCGCTCAAGGTCTGCGCGAGCCGTCTGGTTTGTGCACGCAAACCCCCAGGCGCCTCCCAGCAGCACGCGGATCCCCACGCCGAGGGATTCGTGCTGGCTGAGCCGGTCGGTCTTGCTGTCCTGCCGTCGCAGATTGGCCCCCGAACGCTCCACAGCCCTGGCGTCCGCGAACTCCGCTCCGGCCTGTGTGGCCTGCTCCACTACCCAGCGCAGAGCATCTCTCATCGCCGACCTCCAACCGATCTGTTTGCGGCGCGCCCGCCCATGTCCCGACCCGGGCCCGTCCTACTGGCCGGCGCGGAGAGCCTCGAGTTCCTCCTGAGCCCGACGGCGAGCGGCGTTGAACCTTCTCAGCCGACCGATGTCGTCGAGGGACTTCGCGTCCGACCGCACGCCCAAGGCCAAGGCATTGGCTGCCTCAATCGCCTCAGTCAGCCGCTGTTCGGCCTCCGCTCGTCGGCCGAGTGCAGTGAGAGCACAACCGAACTCGATCAGTGCCTCTGGCCGTCCATCCTCAGCACCGCTGCGGGTCAGCTTCTCCGCAACCCACAAGGCGTCCTCCGGCCGCTGTTCGGCCTCGAAGCGCTCCAGGAGCATTGTCGCCGTCCTGGCGGCGGCTTCGTGGCTCGGATAGAGGTTGAGCAGGCGGCGCCCCGCTTCGTCTGCTCTGGCTGTCTGCCCGAGCTTCTGGTACAGGTAGGCCAGCCTCTCCAGCGCCAGTGGCGCGAAAGGGCTCTCGGGGTATTCGCTGACCAGGGTCTCGAGGCAATCGAGGCCGAAGCGGGAAGCCTCGAACGCTCCTGTCGGGTCGTCGGTGTCGTGAGTGAACGCCCGGCCGAGCTCGTGGAGCGCGTTGTCGGCCCAGACGCTATCCGGGTGCCCGAGGGCGACGGTCTTGAGCTGCTCGAGATCGTACTGGCGCTCCGGAGTGAGCTTTTCGCTGCTCCTGGGCGGCAGCTTCGTCCCCGGTGCCCGATAGCCCACAAACCGGGCGAAGACCGGGCCAAACAGGTAGGCAACCGGCACCGGGCCGTAGACGGCAAAGGACTGCTGGTACGCCATGCGGGACCGATTGAGCAGCACTGCCTCTTGGCCGCGACACACATGGACCTTGTAGCCCGCACCGGACGCAGTGTAGAGCAGCGCGATGAGCAGGATGGCAACGGCGGAGCGCACGACGCGGCGAGCGGTCCGCTGGACCGCGGGCTGCCTGGCCGCCTTCCCGGCTGCGAGCAGGAGCAGGACGGCCAGGGCCGCCAGGGCGCCCTTGCCGACCAGCCATGCGTCCCATAGCTCGTCCGGCCGCGAGAGAGACAGCGCATACCCCCGCAAAGTGAGAATCGGGTTGAGATGGGGGCCGGAGATCAGGTCCAGGGCCCAGACGGCCGCTGCCGCCGCGATGCCCAGGGTGGGGCTGCGCCAGGCAGCCGCGACAGCAACGGCGAGCGAGGCCAGGAACGCCGTGGAGACCGCCGACGCGAACATGGTTCGAAGGATACTGAACTCCACGTGCATCACAGCGCTCAGGTAGAGGCACAGCAGGGCCTCGAGCGCCAGGACACCCAGAGCCGCGACGAAGAGGCGGACCCCGAGGATCACCCGGAACGAGATCGGGCGCGTCAGGATCGTCTCAAGCGAGTTGTACTGGTACTCCGGGCGCAGAAGATTGGCGCCGACAAAGGCGAGAAGCAGCGGGCCCAGTGTCTCCAACACAGCAGCCGGCGTCCAGGCTTGCACCATCGAGGCCAGCGACATCAGGCCAAACAGCACCAGCATTGTCGCCGCCACCGGGACGACGATCAGCCACGGGCCCAGGCCGGCGCAGATGCGGACATTGTATCTCAGCAATCGGCGGTACATGTTGGCCGCCCAATTCAGGATGGCGGAACGGGAACCTGCAGAGCCCTCGTGGCCTCTGCGATGACTTGCTCTGGATCGATGCCCCCCTCGCCAGCAAGGGACGAGACGATCCTGCGCCTGCGGTCGGTGACGAACACGACCGGGACTTCGGTCAGCGTGTAGGCCTCGGCTATCGGCGAGCTGAGGTCTATCTTGCCGCTGAAATGAGTCCCGGTGTCTGTGACCATCGGGAACCGATAGCGCCCCTGAGCGGCTACGTGGGCCGACAGGGCGTGGTCGTTCGACAGGCACACCGCAACGCACGCCACGCGCTCCTCGGGCAGGTCAGCCGCGGCACGGCGAAGGGCTGCCAACGCGGGGACCGAGTCCGGTTCATGCGGTGACCAGAGCAGCATGACGACCACCCGACCTTCGGTCGATGATATGCGGAAGTCCCGGCCGTGCTGGTCCGGCAACCAGAAGCCGGGCGCACGGGGCGAAGAGTCGATATGCTGACCGGCCATGTTCAGGACAACGGGATCTAAGCGGAGCGGCGGATCGTGGCTGGTCGCGACGCGGTGCCCGGCGTCCGCCAGGCCCAGGGCCAGCAGGATCCCGGCTGCCGCGAAGAGGCACCGCCGGGCGGACCGGCTGCTCTCTCGCTCGGACCAGTGGCGGATGGCCGTGGTCAAGCAGACAAAGCCGAGGCCGATCGCGGCGTAAGTCGGCCAGTTCTGGGTCAGGGTGAAGTTGAAGATACGCGCGAGGAAGTCCCCCCACAGGAACACAAACAACCAGTAGGCGGCGACTACGCCGGCCGCCAGGACATTGCGGGCCAGGGACACGGCGCAGAAGACGAGTGCGGTGACGTAGAGCAGCGGCACCAGGCCCCGGACGAGGCTGTGGATCGGGATCAACGGCGAGGGCCAACGGCCCGCCAGCGCGAGTGGCGCCGCCAGACCGCAGACGATCATCAGGGCGTAAGCGAACACCACGACGGCATAGTTCCCCACGAACCGAGCGAACAAGAGCCGATGGGCCGGGTAAGGTCTGGAGTTGATGACATCGCCCGCCGACACCGCTTCGTCTCGCCGTGCCGCTCCCGCCAGGAAGATGAGCGCCAGGGGCGGCAGCAGCAGGCTCGCGCCGAAGAGCGACGCCCGGATGCCGCTCACCGCCGGCCAGTGGGGCTTGAGCGCGCTGTCGGCGAAGGCAATGGCGCACGCCGCTGTGATGCCGCCCCATCCGGCGCGCTCCCGAAGGGTCATCCGGAACTCATGCCGTGCGATGGCGACGACGCTAAGCAGCGTCGCCTTCGCGTTCGGCCAGGGCCATTGTGTCAAGGTAGGCGTCCTCCAACGTCGGCTCGTCGGGTTCGGCTCGCCCCTCCTTCACCTCGTCGGCCACCACACGTATGCGCATGTTATCGCCGGCGCGGTAGACGGCGGTGAAGAGGTACTGCTCTTTCATCTGAGCCAGTTGCTCCCTCGGCACCTCGACCATCCACACGCGGCCGCGGGTTCTCTCTCTCAGCTCGTCGATGGTACCTGTGAACAACACTTCCCCCTGTCGCAGGATCAACAGGGAATCGGCCGTGGCCTCGACGTCGGCCACGATGTGCGTGGACAGGATAACGACGCGGTCGCCCCCGAGCTCCGCGAGCAGGCTGCGGATGCGAATCCTCTCCTCGGGATCAAGCCCGGAAGTCGGCTCGTCGATGATCAGCAGGTGGGGTGAGGTGAGCAGCGCCTGTGCAATTCCCAGCCGTTGCCGCATGCCGCCGGACAGCTCCCCGACCTTGCGCCCGCGGATCTCGGCCAGGTTCGCCTGACGGATGACACGCTCCACAGCCTCGCCCCGCTGGCCCGGATCGGTCATCTCGCTGAGTAGCGCCATGTAATCAAGCTGCTCCTGCACCGAAAGCGAGGGGTAGAGGCCGAAGTCCTGGGGCAGGTAGCCGAGCAGACGTCGGATCTGAACGCGGCTCTTGCGGATGTCCAGGTCGTCAACCGTAGCGGTACCGGCCGTCGGCTCCAGGAGGGTGGCCAGCATCCGCATGAACGTTGTCTTGCCCGACCCGTTGGGCCCCAGAAGCGCGAAGACACCGTCCGCGATGGCCAGGTCAGTCGGTTTGAGCGCCTGGACGCCACCTTCGTACGTCTTCGCCAGGCCTTTGATCTCGATTCTCAGCGCCATCACTCTCCCTTTGGCGCCATCGACGTCTCCTCTCCCGGCGGATCTGAGCCTCGTCGTCTTCGACCGGCGGGATCGCCCAGTCCGGCGGGATTGTGAGAGCACGAATGCAGTTGTTGCCGAAGTCCGCCACGTAGAGCTTGCTGTTTGCGTAGACCACAGCGCATGGACGAAAGAAGCGTGCCTCAGCGCCGGTGCCGTCCGTGTGTCCCAGAACGGGAGTCGGCGGCAGGACGCCGGCCAGTAGGACCGAGCGCGTGGGCGTCACCCCGAATACCGCATTCCACTCGGCATCGGCCACGGCCAGAGCGCCTTCGCCGAGGGGGCATACACCGGTTGGCCTCTTGGATGCTATCCCGGCTCGCGCCCGGCCGGACAACTTCGGTAAGGCAATCGTCTCCAACAGAACCCCGGCTCCGGGGTCTGCCACGGCGAACGAGGAAGCGCCGAAGAAGACCAGGCCGGTCGGGCTCTTCAGTTGCCCCCCGCTTCGCACGGTGCTCACCGAGCCATCGGCCGCCACGCGCCGGAGCGCATTGTTGCCCAGATCCGCCACCAGAATGCCCCCTGTCGGCTCGATGGCGACGTCGCCCGGGGAACGGAAGCGCGCTTCAGCGGCCGGGCCGTCCTGGTAGCCGCCTTGCTCGAACCCCAGGTCGTCCGCCTCGGTCGGTCCGCCGGCGACCGTGGTCACCACACCGTCCTTCAGGGCCCGAATGCGGTGGTTTCCGGTATCAGCGAAGTAGACGATTCCGTCGGAGGCAACGGCGATTCCGGTTGGGTTGAACAGCCGCGCCCGATCGGCCGGCCCGTCGGCGAAGCCTCCCGGCATGCAGTCCACGGGCCCGGCGCCCGCAACAGTCGTCACGGTGCCGTCCGGCGTGATGCGCCGGAGGCGATGGTTCCGGCTGTCAGCCACATAGAGCGACCCATCAGCCGCCACGGCAATGCCCGAGGGGCCGTTGAACTCCGCGTCCCAGCCCGTCCCGTCGGCCAAGCCCGGACCGCTCCACCCCACAAAGGTCGTCACGGCTACCGTCGGCAGACCGATGGGCGGCACCGGCTCTGCCCCCGCGCCCCCTCCGCCCCCTCCCCCCTCCTCCCCCTTCTTGCCGCCCAGGAGGCCTCTGGTGTAGAGGCCGAGCACGACTCCGATCACCACGATCAGGACGAGGGCCGTTGTGATGGGTGAGACTCGCTTCTTCACGCTAGGTTTGCCTCAGTCCACAATCAGCAGTCACGGTACCCTTGCGGCTGCTTTCAGCCGGGTACCGAGCGACAACGGCCGCCGAAGCAGGATATCGCCTTCTGGCGCAATAGCCACTTGGTAGATTGCCCCGCTCCACCCAACAACCAGCCCCCGAGTCACCACCCTCTTCCCTACTTGCCGTGCTGTCCCCAGCGCGTCCGGCACGGCCCAGAGCCCATCGACCGCCCCGTAATAGAGCTGCCCGCGGAAGCGGCAGAGAGATCCGCCGGCCATGACCCAGTCCGTCAGCGTCACGGGAGAATCCTGGGGCAGCACCGCGCGACGAATACAGCAGCAATGCAGCGGGTCGCCGGCGTCCTCCGAAGGGGCAGTCCAGTAGAGGGTGTCCGCCTCGAGAAGTGCCGTTCGGACCCCTCTCTCGCGAGCGATCGTCTCCGTCAGGCCACCGGTGGTCGGTACAGAGCGAATGGTGGACCAACTGTCGGAATTGGTTGCCGCCAAGATGTCCAGCCAGTACAGCCGACCATCGTGCAGGCCGAGGAGAGTCCCCTGGAACTCATCGGTCTGGGCCTCGATGGCCACGATCGCTTGCCCCGCTCCTTGCGACTGGATCGGCCGGCTGCAAACCATGGCTCTGGGCAGCAGCGTCGGGATGTGCCACACATGAGGCGCGGCTGCGGGCCGGGTCTCAGTCCAGTAGGCGGCGGTACCCTCTAGGAGGAGACTGGTGGGCCTGAGTAGCCCCTCCGCCAGCGTTGTCGCCTGTCCTCCGCTCCGGGGAACCGACAGCAACGAACCTCGCTGGCCGTCGCTCTCCAGGACGAGCACATGGTCTGCGCTCAACGCGAAGCTACGGATTGGCCGCTCGGGATGGATGCAACGCGGCGCTCGGTCGCCTCGCTCGAGCACGGAGATGCTAAGGGTCGGCGGCGGACCGGCTCCCGCGGTCTCGAGCCACACGAGTCCCCTATCGTCTGCCTGGAGCGCGACGATGCTGCCGCCGACCTGGCAGACCGGTCGCGGTCGCCCACCCACGATGTAGGCGGCGACCAGAAGCGCAGTGACGACAATGAGGATGATCCACAGAACCCGCGAGCGCATAGTGACCAAGCCGGTCTCTTCCGGGGATGCCCGCCGTCATCCTTCTCGACAGACGCGTTAGGGCCTCAAGAAGAGGATCTCATCGACAGCGAACTGCCCGCCCGCGGTCTCGTCCAGTAGAGCGTTGAACACATCCGCAACAATCACAGCGACCCGAAGCTGATCGGTGTCGAGCAACCCGTTCTCGTCCTCGCGCGCCGGGTCAAGTGTGAACTCCCCGATCCGGAAGTCCCTGGCCTGCCATTCCCCCCCGGCAGTGACGGGGCCCGATGACTCGTACCGCGACCCATCCTGCTCCTCTAACAGTACGTGCAAGCGCAGGGGACCATGGGGCTTCAGGCGAAGGCGCAGCGTGGCCGCCTCGGCCAGGTCCAGATGCCCAATCGGTACAACGATTCCCGGCCACGCTCTGGCTCCCGTCGGGTGAAAGGAAAAGCGCACGCCGACGGCGGAAGGCGCATCGCCCTCGTGGCCCGGAACGTGTGACAACAGGGCGCCACCGACCGGCAAGAGGTTGAGCGCGGGCCGGGTGAAGGTGTCCACCACGGTCTTCTCCCTGGCCGCTTCGCTGCGGGACGGCGCCGGCTCCGTGTCGAACGCCACCCCGTCCAGAACCAGGCTCTGAGGCCCCGTCTTGCTGCCGAAGATGTCGCCGAAGTCGCCGGGCATGTTGCACAGATCCTGGATGGTGAACGTGCGGATCTGGTCGGCATCGAGAGCGGCGTTCTCGTCCTGGGAGCCGTCCTGGAGTTGGAGGTCGGTCAACGGCAGCGCGAGATCGCACCATTCGTTCGCGACACACGTCACGAAGAGCTGGTACTGCGAACCATCTTCCTCGGCCAGGCTCAGTACCAGCGGCGACTGAGCGGAGGCCTTGAGGCTCAAGGCGAGCGACTGCGCCCCGGTAACCTCCAGGTCGGCAAGGGTCACCGAGAATGGAGCGCCGGCCTGGCCGGTGAAGGAGCATAGCAGCGCCGCTTCCCCCTGGCGAGCCATCCCCGCCTCGCGGGTCGCGGCCGCGGTGGCCGACGGGCCGGTAGCCGTCCAGCCCGCAGCGGCATCATTCGACTCGAAGTCATACGTCACCGGTGCTGCGGCGGGGGCCGGCGCGGCAACGATCAGCGAGATGAGGGCAGCAAACATGCCTGAACCTTCCCGTCGTGCCGGAATATTGGGGCCGAGTCTCTCCTGTCAAGAAACCCTCGCGACGCACTGGTGTTCCTCTTGGGAAAGACGCCGGGCCCGATGGGCGCACGTAGAGTGCGTCTGGTGGGCCGTTCGGGGGGAGTTTCGCTTGACTGGAAGACTGGTTCCACGCTGGCTGCGGAAGGGCGTGTCCGGGCACAACCTGCTCTTCTCCGGCGCAGTCCTGGCTCTCCTGGTCGTGCCAGCGGGCCGTTCGCGGGCTGAGCCCTGCAAGATCGCTGTGACCGGGACATGGGGCACGGGCTACATGGGCTTCTTCGCCCGGCACGGCATGCCCAGGGAGCGTCTGCTGGACCCTCAGGTCGCCGACCCGGCCGTTCTTCGCGGCTATCGCCTGGTGATTGTCTCGGGCACCGTCAACGGGTGGGCCGAGGCGCTAGCGGCCATCGAGCAGTATGTCCGAGAGGGCGGTTGCGCGATCCTCGAATGCGGCGCCTATCCGTCTCCCGAGGTTCTGCCCGGCACACGGATGAAGTCTCAGGTCGGGCCGAACTTCCTCATCGAGGCCGCGAATCACCCGGCCCTGGGCGGAATACCGCAAGGCAAGACCTACACGCACAACGGCTATTACTCGGCAGCGATCGTCCCCGAAGCCGGCAACGCAACGGTGCTCGCCCGGTTCACCGAGGAGGGCGCCTCGAAGAAGGTCCAGGGGCGCTTTGTCCAGGCGGGCAAGAGCGTACCGGCCATTATCCACCTGCCCCTCGGCCAGGGCCAGCTCGTTTACTCGGGCCCGTGGATCGGCTACGGGCTCGCCTTCGGACGGGACTACAGCGACCTCGTCTTCGCGCTGGTGGGACACCTCACCGGCGGCAAGATCACGCCTCGCCTGACGCTCGCCGGCCCGGAGAGCATCCTCATCGCTCGGCCCTTCTCGATCCCGGTTACCGCGCCTGACCCAGCCGCGCCCGACGTGGCGCCGCCGGAGGGGTACGAGCTGGTCGAGCGCCTCGGTGCCCGGTTCGAGGAGTACAACGTGGTCGGCACCCTCAATGGCGAGGCGGACATTCTCCTGGATTACCTCGGCCCTTCGAAGCGCCATGCGGTGCACGTTGAGGCGGGAGGGAAGCTGCGGATCACAGCAGGTGATGAGGGGGGCGAGCAGGAGTTGGCCTCCGCCGATGCGCGCGCCGCGGGCCAGCTCATCGTCGCGCGCCGGGAAGGGTCGATCAGAGTGCTGCTGGACGGCGAACGGGTCCTCGAGGCCGCAGACCGTGGCCAGTGGGGGGGTGCCGTGGCCAGTCGGGGGCTGACCGACCCGGCAGTGCAGCCGGTGGCTCCGCTGCGCTTCACCGACGACTTCATGCGCGAATCCGGCCAGGCAGGGGAATGGCAGGCCGTCACCGGGAACTGGCAGACCATCAGTACGGAGGGCGCGCCCCAGACGGGCGCCAACCCGTTCTCTTACGGCGTCGAGAGCGAGGACACAGCGCTGGCGACGGCAGGCGATTGGTTCTGGGATGACTACCAGGCCGAGGTCTCCGCACGCTGGACCCAGAACTCGGTCGGCCTCGTATTCCGCTATCGCGACGAGCAGAACTATGACCTGCTGGAGGCCGATCTGGCGCAGAAGGCCGTGCATCTGGTCAGGATACGTGGCGGGGAACGAGAGGTACTGGAGTCCGCGCCGGCTGACCTCCGCCCGTGGCAGTGGTATCGCCTGGGGGTCAAGGCCTCGCGCCGGCTCGTTGTCGGCAGCCTCGATGGCCGGCCGGTACTGCAGATCATCGATCCCCGGCCGGGCGCCGGGCCCATCGGGCTCTATGCTCGCGGGACGAAGGCGGCCTTCGATGACGCTGAGGTCGAAGACTGGCGGGCCGTGGCGCCACCCGACTCCGGCGCCGCCCCCCTCTGGTATGCGGTCAACGGAACGTGCGAGCCGCTCAAGGCGGACGGCCTGGCCGTGCGCGGGCTGGCCCAAGGCCCCGAGCAGTGGGGCGACGTCGTGGCCACGGCCGAGATCCAGCTCGGCAAGGCCCAACGGGCCGGCATCCGACTCCGCGAGCGGGACGGCGACGCCTGCGCTGTCGTGCTGGCCCGGGGGAAGGACGGAGGGGTTCTGAAGCTGGTGCAGGTCGAGAAGGGGGAGGAGACCGCGGCGGTTGGCAGTCTCCGCCTGCAGAAACTCAACCCGGATGGATGGCACAAGCTGTCGGTGAGAGCCGTACGGGATCGCGTGTTCTGTGCGGTTGACGACGGGCCGGGGTTGGTTCGAGCCCTGCAGATGCCGAGTCAGGGCTGGGTGGGGCTATTCAGCGACGGCAAGACGGAGGCGAAGTTCGGACACGTCGACATCCGGACGCTTGACAGCGACCTGCGCAGCGCCGACCCGCCGACACCGGCGTATGCCGGCGTCGTTGACGTGATGACGTGGGCCGGCCCGGCCTTCTCGTGGCTCCCCGATCCCGGCGATCTGTCGCTGTTCTGGCATGAGGGCGAAGTGCCCGGGAACCTACGGCTGAAGGTCGGGGTGCACAAGGGCGACGCCTCCACGGCCACGGCGGAGGCTGTGCTCGCGAGCGCCGACCAGAGGATGGTGGCGCGCTTCCGGCATGAGTGGGGAAAGCCCGACGTGGCCGTTTCCCTGCACAGACAGGGGAAGGCCCTGGCCCAGGGGACCTACACCGGCGACCTGCCGGGCGACGGCTTCGTGGCGGAATTGGAGCGGGCAGCCGGGGCGCTGGTTGTGCGGGTCAATGGCTTGCCGGCGCTGGTCTACAACGATACCGAAGGCGGCCCGAGCGGCTCGCGGGTCGGCGTCCGGCTGGAGGGCGCAGCCCTGTGTTACGACGATCTGGCGCTGGAGGCGGCCGGCGTGCGGGACTACACCTTCGTTCGTGCGCCGACAGACTGGCTGGTGCAGATGGGCACGTGGGAGGTCACCAGCCGGTGGACGTGCGCCCCCGGGTGGACGTGGCTGTCGGGGGTCGATCCCCGGTACGCGATGGTGCAGTCCAAGTGGCAGGCCGAGGGCGACGTACTGATGGACACCTACGTCGGAGCCAAGATGATCAACACGCCCTCCGGCAGGAAAGAGGTCCTGCAGGAGGTGCGGCTGGGGATCTGCGGCAGGCCCGGGTACCTCAACGCGGGTTACTTCTTCCTCGTCGGGGCGAAAGGCGGCAACTGGACGGCCCTGCAGCGGGACGGCCTGGTCGTCGCGGAGAGGTCCGACTTCCAGCTTCCTCAGGCCAGCGTCCACAACGACTGGCTGCGGCTGGGAGTCGCGAAGCGGGGGAACACGGTATCTCTCCTGTGCTACGGGCAGCCGGTCCTGTCGTACACCGATCCCGATCCCCTGCCCGGCGGCACGGTGTGCGTCGGCACCTACGACAACGGCATCATGATCCCGAGGGTGACGGTGTTCGGGCGGGTGAAGGGGTAGATGGCCGGAGGCGAAAGGGCCGACGCCCGGAACCGGGGCCGCCGTTGTCGTTCGCCGTCAGCCATCACCGTGGTTCGAGATTCGAGGACTGTGTGAAAGGCGCAATCCGTATGCTGTCGCCCGATTTGGTCGTGGAAAGGTCGTGATGGCCTTCCGGCGGCCGGCGGGCCGGGCGTGTCGGAGACGAGTGCCCTGTCCCCTCGTCACGAGGCGGCCTGCCCCAATGCGAGCCTCAGGTCAGCCAGATGCCCTCCTCACAGGCCGTTGCCACGATCCCGGGCTCACGCCGCTTGCGTTCGAACTCCTCGGGGGTGTAGCACAGGGGTTCCAGCTCGAGGGGGGAGTCTACGGCCTCCAGCAAGTCACCCGCGCGGTCAACGAAGCGGCGGCCGTTGAAGCCGTCGGACACGACGATGACGTCGAGATCGCTCCACCGGTCCGCCTCTCCCTTGGCTCGCGAGCCGAAGACGATGACATGCTTCGCCTGCCAGTCGCGCCTCAGGGCCGGCAGCGTCTCGCTCACGAACTGAGCAATGACAGGATCGCTACTCATGCGCACCTCACCCACGAGTGATCACTGAGGCCGCCCACTCCACGATCCGCGCGGCTCTGTCGATGCGATCGGACGAGTCACTTGCCCCGTAGGCCTCGGCCGGGGGGCCTTCGGTCATATCGGGGTAGCGTGTGGTCATGTAGTCAACCGTCAGCCGGCGCGACAGCCCGGTAAGCTCATTGCTAGCGCCCAGTTCACTCAGAAGGCGTGGCAGGCTGTGTGTCCGCGGAGCCTCCCGCTCCATGGCTGCCATGTAGGCAGCCTTGAGCATCTTCTCGGCGGCTTGCTGGCAGAGGAATACGCACACATCGTGAGCGCCGATCCCGGCATTGTGGCGGGCGTTGCGCAGGTCCGACTCAGCCTGTCGGCGCCAGGCGTCGATCTGCTCCTGAGTGGGCTTCATCGCCGGCATCGTACCATGCTGACAACTCCGTGTCCAGCGGCGTGCTGCACCAGTCCGATGATACCTTACTGATCTCCGCTGTGGCCACCTCACTGCTTGGCCGCTCGCACACTTACCGGTGCCGAGAACGCCTCGAAGCTGCAATGAAGATGCTGTCCCCGGATTTCGCAGAGGGTTGGGTCGCCGGGTTCGGGAATTCACGAGTGCCGGCCGACGTGGGCTCCGGGTATCACTCCGCAATGCGGGAGGACGAGCACATGCTCATTGGGTGGTCGATGGCAGACGTGACTCCGGACCAGCCAACCATGTTGCGAGGGCAGTTCCACACGCGCGTCTCGGAACGCGTCAACGATCCGCTGACGGTGACAGTGCTGGTGATGCAAGCCGCTGCCGGCGGCGCTGGTGATGAGCAGGCGATCATGGTCTCGTGTGACCGGGTGAGCGTCTCCGGGGTCATCCAGGATCGACTGCGGGAGGTGCTGCGACCGCGACTGCCGGACCTCGATGGCACGAAGCTCTTCCTCAACGCGACCCACACGCACACCGCGCCGACGATGCGAGAGGGCCTCTACCCTCCGGCGGGGCCGGGCGTCATGACCCCGACGGAGTATGCCGACTTGTTCGTGGAACGGACGGCCGACGCCATAGCCGCAGCCTGGGAGGCCCGGGCGCCCGGCGGCGTGAGCTGGGCGTACGGCCATGCCGTGGTGGGGCACAATCGGCGAGCCGCCTACCTCGACGGGCACTCTCAGATGTACGGCCAGACGGATCGAGCCGACTTCTGCTGCATCGAGGGCTATGAGGACCACGGCGTGGACCTGCTGTTCACGTGGGACGAGCAGGACGAATTGACCGGGATGGTGGTCAACGTGGCCTGCCCCTCACAGGTGACCGAGAGCGCCGACTTCGTATCGGCGGACTTCTGGCACGAGACGCGCCTCGAGCTCCGAAAGCGGTTTGGCGAGGGGTGCTTCGTGCTGCCTCAGTGTAGCGCGGCGGGCGATCAATCGCCCCACCTCCTGCTGCACAAGCGCGCGGAACAGCGGATGCTGGAGCTGCGTGGGCTGACCGAACGCCAGGAGATCGCCCGGCGGATCACGCGGAGCGTGGAGGAGGTCTACGACCTCGCTAAGAGCGACATCCAGCGCAATCCGGAGTTCAGGCACGCGGTGCTGACGGTTGGGCTGCCCAAACGGAGGGTTACCGAGGAAGAGCACGGGCAGGCGGTCCGGCAGTGTGAGGAGCTGGAGGCGCAGACACCGGACCCGGCTGACTCCTTCGCCACCTCCCGCCGGTTTGTGATGCTGAGGCGCAACCGGCGGGTGATTGCGCGCTACGAGGAGCAGGATCGGGAGCCGCTGTACGAGGTGGAGTTGCACTGCCTGCGCCTGGGCGACATCGCCATCGCCACGAATCCCTTCGAGCTGTTCCTCGACTTCGGGCTGCGGATCGAGGCGCGGAGCCAGGCGGAGCAGACGCTTGTTGTCCAGCTCGCCAGCGCCGGCGGACAGACCGACGGGACCTACCTGCCGACCGAGCGGGCGGTGGCGGCCAGGAGCTATGGCGCGGAGGCGGTGGACAACACCGTCGGTCCCGAGGGCGGGCAGGTGCTCGTCGAGAGGTCAGTCGAGGCCCTCAACGCGATGTGGCCGGCCGTGGGGAACGGCTCGTAGAAGTCGGGGGACAGAACCGGGCGACACGGGGCGTGTGCCAAAGTGGAATGCCGTAGGCCTACCGTGCTCTCTGCTGCGACGCCGTTCGTGGCGCCGAAGCTCCGGCGTCGGCGCGCCTAACATCCCGCACTGCTCTCTGGGCCTTACACCGCCGGAGCTGGAGCTCCGGCGACACGGGGCGTGTGCCAAAGTGGAATGCCGTAGCCCTATCGTGCTCTGCGCCGCGACGCCGTTCGTGGTGAGGCCGTTCGTGACGAGGCCGTTCGTGACGAGGCCGTTCGTGGCGCCGAAGCTCCAGCTTCGGCGCACCTAACATCCCGCACTGCTCTCCCGGCCTTACGCCGCCCGAACTGGAGCTCCGGCGGCACGGAGTGCGTGCCGAAGTGGAATGCCGTAGCCCTATCGTGCTCTGCGCCGCGAGGCCGTTCGTGGCGAGGCCGTTCGTGACGAGGCCGTTCGTGGCGCCGAAGCTCCAGCTTCGGCGCAC
>CBFDAZ010000038.1:0-16383 GCA_965602825.1 uncultured bacterium | reverse complement strand
CGCCCTTGCTCCGCCGGGATTTCGAGGAGATGCAGCGCATCGTAAGGGACCTCGAGGGTGACGGGAGCCATCGGTTGGCTCAGCAGGGCGGCCGCCAGACGACGCAGTGCATCGAGGCCGTGCCCGGTCTTGGCTGAGATCACAACCGCGTTCGGCACGCCCTCAACTTGGGCCTGCAGACCGGCCAGGCCCGGCACGAGGTCAGCCTTGTTGAACGCATGGATCATCGGCTTGTCCAGAGCGCCCAGGTCCATCAGGACCTCGTGGGTCGCCTCCTGCTGCTTGGCGTAATCAGGGTCGCTCGCGTCAATCACCTGTATCAACAGATCCGCCTGGGCGGCGTCTTCGAGCGTGGCGCGGAAGGCGGCCACCAGTTGATGCGGCAGATTCCTGACGAAGCCGACCGTGTCGGAGACAACGACCTGTCGTTCGTCGGCCACCGAGACGCGGCGAGTCGTTGTGTCGAGGGTTTCAAAGAGACGGTTGCGCACCGAGACGTGCTCCCCGCCTGCAAGGGCATTGAGTAGCGACGATTTGCCGGCGTTGGTGTAGCCGATCAGGCTGATGGCAGGCAGGCCGGCGGCGTCTCGGGCGGTGCGACTTACTCCCCTCCGTCGGGCGACGTCGCGCAGTTGCTTGCGTATCCGCGTCATGCGGTGCTGGATGCGCGTCCGATCGACCTCCAGCTTCGTGCGGCCCGGACCACGGGTGCCGATCGGGCCAATGCCGCGCATGCCCCCGCCGATGCGGGACATCATCTTCCCACGACCGGTCAAGCGCGGAAGCGCATACTCCAGTTGAGCCAGTTCCACCTGGAGCTTCCCTTCACGTGACCGGGCGCGCTGGGCGAAGATGTCCAGGATCAGCTCGGTCCGGTCCAATATCCTGCAGGCGACTTGATCGACGATGTTGCGGTGTTGGATGGGAGTCAGCTCATCGTTGAATACGACCAGGTCTGCTCCCGCGGAGAGTACCAGGGCCGCGAGTTCCTCCAGCTTGCCCTTGCCAAGGTAGGTGGGGGCTTTGGGGTGCTTGAGGCGCTGGAGCAACCGGGCCACCGGCCCCGCTCCCGCCGTGCGCACGAGCGCCTCCAGCTCTTCGAGCGAACGCTGTGCTTCTTCTTCGGACCGACACAGCGAGCAGATGATCGCTCGCTCTCGACCGTTCTGCTCGCTCTGGTTCTGGCTGGTGTTGCTTGTGTACGACATGAGACATCCTCCGTTCGCCTCGGATACAGCGAGCACCACAGCACCGCGGGACGTCACGGCAGCGATGCTGTGCGCTCGACAAGGCTGCGTGTTGGCGCGGCCCGGCTACGGGCCGAGGCGACGGCGCATCGGGATGTCTCCTGCTCGATCGAGTGTCACAACACTGTACGTCTGGCTCCGCTATTGGTTTGCTCGGGTTGTTGAGGTCTAGAAGCTCACATCCAGCTTGCCTAGACGCTCAATGGCCTCGTCGATGGCCGCCAGAGCATCGTCCGCCATGATGGTAAGCGACATGCGGATGTACCCCTCGCCCCAGTCTCCATACACGCCGCCCGGGACGACCAGCACGCCGCACTCCTCCAGGAGCGTCTTGGCGAAGTCGGCCGCGCTCGTTTGGCCCGGCGTAGGCACCCACAGGTAGAAGGCGCCGTCAGGCACCCGCAGGGGCCAGCCCAAGCCCTGCAGCCCCTTGAGCAGCGCATCGCGCCGGGTCTGGTATATCTGCCGCACGCCCGGCGCCCATTCGCCGTAGTGCTTGAGGGCCGCGGCCGCCGCAAGCTGGATGGCCCCGAAGGTGCCACTGTCCACGTTCGCCTTCAGCTTCGAGAGAGCCTCGACGTGTGTCTTCCCGCCACAGGCCCAGCCTACCCGCCAGCCCGTCATGTTGAACGTCTTGGAGAGGGAATGGAACTCGATGGCGACCTCTTCCGCTCCCGGTACCTGGAGAATGCTGGGGGGCTGGCCGTCGCCATAGTAGATCTCAACGTAAGAGGCGTCTTGGCAGAGGACCAAGTCATGCTTGCGCGCAAAGGCGACCGCCTGCGCGTAGAAGTCCAGGTCGGCAATTGCCCCGGTCGGGTTGTTCGGGTAGTTCAGCCACAGGAGCTTCGCCCGTTGCGCCACCGAATCAGGTATGGCGTCAAGATCGGGGAGGAAGCCGTTCTCCTCCAACAGGGGCATCGGGTAGGCTGCTCCGCCGCAGAAGGTTGCCTGGACCTTGTAGACGGAATAGGCCGGATCGGGGACCAGGACAATATCGCCGGGATCCACGTACGCCCACTCAGTGTGTACCAGTGCCTCCTTGCAGCCAATGGTGCTCTGGATCTGGCCCTCTGTGCTCAACTCCACGCCGAACCGAGAGCGCATGTGCCCGGCTGCCGCCTCAAGGTACTCTGGGTAACCGAAGCCCGACTCGTCATACTGGTGGGTTCGTGGGTTCCTCATCGCTTCGTTCATCGCCTCAATGACGAAGTCAGGCGTCGGCTGGTCGGGATCACCGATCCCGAGATCGATCAGCTTCTCGCCCTTGGCTATCTTCTCAGCCTTGAGCGCAGCGACCTCTCGGAACGGGTAAGGAGGGATTGTGCGCAGACGGTAGGCTCTCTCCATGGTGATCCTCCGTATATAGGTTTGCACCGAAAGGCTAGCTACAATTGAGCGTGTCTAAGGTTGGTAGGCTCAACCTCTGCCGAGAAGACCTCTACAGCGGGCCCGGTCAGGAACACATGGTCGTTGTCTCGCCATTCGATCTGCAGGTCGCCCCCCAGGAGCTTGACCGTGCATGCTCGCTCAGCTCTCCCGGTCAGGCTCGCCGCCACAGCAGAAGCTGAGGCGCCGGTGCCACACGCGAGCGTCTCGCCTGAGCCCCGTTCCCACACCCGCATGCGGAGGACAGTGGGCGCTTGCACCTGGACGAACTCCACGTTGATGCGCGCCGGGAAGGCCTTATGCCTCTCAAGCAGCGGGCCGAGTGTGCCGACGGGGGCGTCAGCGACAGCGTCAACAAACAGGACGCAGTGCGGGTTGCCCATGGAAACGCAGGTAATCTTGTACTCGCGGCCCTCCACAGTGAGGGGCTCCTCCGTGACAGGCTCATCGTCAGGAGGCCCGACCATCGGTATCTCTGCGCGAGCCAGTCCAGGGCACCCCATGTCCACGGTTACCGTCCTGACCTTCCCGTCCTGCACATCGAGGCTCGGTCGGATCATTCCGGCTGCCGTCTCTATGACCAAGTCGGTTTTGCTGGTGAGGCCGTGATCGTAGACGTACTTGGCGAAGCAACGCATACCATTGCCGCACATTTCGGCTTCGGAACCATCAGAGTTGAACATGCGCATGCGGAAGTCCGCCTGGTCCGACGGGAGGACCAGAATGAGGCCGTCGCCGCCGACTCCGAAGTGTCGGTCCGCTAGCGCCCGAGCAAGTTCGGGCAAGTTCGAGCCGGAAAGGCTTTCCCTGGTAGCATCGATGTAGAGATAGTCGTTGCCGATCCCGTGCATTTTCGTGACGTGCATCTCACCAGCCCCGCTTTCATCTAGCTCGGGCGACAGGGCGCCCGGTGCCCGCAAGGCGCGCCGGTGCGCTGACGCGGACCTTAGCTCTTGGCACACTTGAGGCGGTCGGCGGCACAAACGAGGCGCTTGATGACGTCGGGGAGATCCGTCTCCTCACACCAGAGGAGCCACTCGAAACCGGGTTGAGACCGGAACCAGGTGAGCTGGCGTTTGGCGAACCGCCGTGTGTCTCTCTTTATCAGTCGGGTCGCTTCCCCAAGATCCAGCTCGCCCCCCAAGTGCCGAAGAAGCCACCGGTAACCGAGTGCCTGCATCGACTGCAGATCACGGCTATAGCCGAGCGCTGCCAGACGACGGGTCTCGTCGAGCCAGCCCGCCTCCAGCATCCCATCCACTCGGCGCTCGATGGCTCTGTAGAGAGTGTGACGAGGCCGTACCACGACGAACTTCGCGGCATTATAGCCAATGGTGTTTGCGCCGTCAACTGCCTGCTGGGAACTGATCGGTTGGCCGGTTGACTCCCAGACCTCCAGGGCTCTCACGATTCTCTTGTGGTCATTGACGTGGATTCTCTCCGCCGCTTCGGGGTCCACGGCGGCCAGCCTCGCGTGCATCTGGGCTGCGCCGACCCGGGCCAGCTCTTCTGCCAGCCGCTGGCGTACGGCGCTGTCGGCCGGCTGAGCCGGGAAACTCAGTCGGTCGACCACCGCCTTGATGTATAGCCCTGTTCCGCCGCAGAGAATCGGCAGGTGGTGTCGAGCCGCGATGTCCTCGGCGACACGCCCGACGGCCGCTTGGAAGCTCGCGACCGAGTAGGGCTGGTTGGGCTCGGCAACATCCACCAGGTGGAACCGGGCCCTTCGGCGCTCTTCAGCGGTCGGCTTGGCGGTGCCGATGTCCATGTGGCGGTATATCTGCATGGAGTCGGCGTTGATGATCTCCCCGTGAACCGCCTCCGCCACCTCGGTGGCGATCCTCGTCTTGCCGCACGCCGTCGGGCCCGCAATGACCAGCAGTGGCAGTCTTGCCATGACGTCCACCTGCCTCAAGCGCGGTTGCTCGGCGGACGGAGGGAGTGCGTAGCGCCTCCGGGAAATGGTGGCATGGTCTACCCTCACACGGCTTTCGGAAAGCGACCGGCTCATTCCTGCTCCGATCGCCGACGCAATCGGAGGATCGAGCGGCATGAAGATAGCTGTCACCGGCGCTGCCGGTGTGCTAGGCTCCGAGGTAGTCCGCCAACTCCACGGCAGACAGCAGGGCGAGCTGCGGCTCATCGACATGGCTCGCTTAGACAATGGTCAGTCCGGCGAGACCGTGGAAGCTGACCTGTCGGTGTACGCGGAGGCCCGGGCTGCTGTGCAGGGGGCTGAGATCGTCATCCACTGTGCGGCTGTGCACCCCTGGAGGAGCTACACCGACGACCAGTATCTGGACTGTAATGTCAGGGCCACCCACCACTTGCTCCAGGCGTGTGCGGAAGTAGGTGTCCCACGGGTCATCTACACCAGCAGCATTGCCGCTGTCGGGTACAACCGTGACGTGCACGAGCTTCCGTTGGTAGAGCATGTAGACCGCCGGCCAGAGAGTCTGTACGCTGCGACCAAGGCGATGGGGGAGACGCTCTGCGAGATGTTCTCGCGCAGCCACGGCCTCCGGTGCATCATGCTTCGGCCCCCGTGCTTCATCCCGCGGGCCGGGGACGAGTATGGTGTCGGGCTGTTGGGCGGCTACGGGGACGTACGGGATGTGGCACAGGCTCACGTCCGGGCCCTCGACCGATCGGACATCAGTTGCGACGCGTTCTACTGCACGACGCCAGCGCCCTACAGCCGTGAGGACGCAGAAGAACTCCGTACTAACCCCAGGGCCGTCTACTGCCGCTACTACCCCCAGGCGACGGAGCTCATCATGTCGCGGGCCGAGACGGCTCGACCACTGACGGTCTACTACGACCTTGAGCGGGCGCAGAGAGAGCTGGGCTATGCGCCAACGGTGGACTTCGCAAGCTGGTTTGCCGACCGGAACGCGAGCGGCTGATGAGCACGAGAGAACGGCGCAGGGTTCTCGCGACGGGCCTGAGTCGGCCGGGCCTGGTGTGTTTGACATGCTGAGGGGCTTTTGCTATACTGCCGACGATGCAGACGAGCCGGGAACTCGTGCTGTTCGCCGGCTCCTGTTTTAGTGTGTGAGCATAGGACGACAGGCCCGGAGCCAGGAACGATCCAGTATGGCCGAGTCGCCGTTTGTAGGGGCTCTGCCTTAGGAGGACACGGCCGAAAATGCCGACCCCGAAGAAGATCCTGGTCGTGGACGACGAGAGACAGATCGTTAAGCTGGTAGAGATCAACCTCAAGAAGGCTGGTTACAACGTTATCTGCGCCTACGATGGGGTCGAGGCGCTTGAGAAGGTTGAGAGCGAGAAGCCCGACATGCTCGTACTGGACGTGATGATGCCCCGCATGAACGGCTTCGATGTCCTCAAGCGGCTACAGGCCAATCCGGATACCGAGCACATACCTATCATCATGCTCACCGCTAAGGCTCAGGATGCGGACATCTTCACCGGCTGGCAGGCCGGGGTGAGTTCCTACCTGACCAAGCCCTTCAACCCGCGAGAGTTGCTGACCTTCGTTGAGCGCATTTTCGAGAGCATGGACCATCCCGAGGCGGAGCTCGAGGGAGACAAGGTCTGGGAAGTCTAGGCCGCGCTTCGTCCTGACAGCCATGTCAGCGTCAACCAGATCCATTCTATCGGCAGCCATCCTGGGCGGCGTCTGTGGTGCAGCAGGCGCCGTTCTTTATGTTCTATGGCAGAGTCACCGTCACTCCGCACGAGAGCGCGCCTCGGTGGTCTTGCGTCAACTTGAGGACGTCGCCGAACGTATGGAGGACACGCTGGGACCGGCCCACCAGGAACCGTAGCACCAGCCACCTGCCCGCCGAGCTCTCCCTTCGGGCAGGTACCCCCGCACACATGACGTGTCCGCTTCGCCACACTTGTTACGCTGTCTGCTCTCGTGAGCGGGATTGGTGAGGTGTTCTGTTGTCGGCCGGCCGCCTTGCTTGCCTCGCACGTGAGTTAACATAATGCCGATTATCATCGGTATCCCGCGTATCTGCCCAAACGTTTGAGTCCCGGCCAGACCAACCGTATCCTGCCTCCCCTCCGCAGCATACGGCAGCAGCCGGCCCGGCCGCTGCCGTCCCGCTCGGACAGCGCAGTGCGGCATGTGCCCCCACATCGCGCGTCCCGGGACTTGCTGCCGCCGCCCGTTGCCGCAACCACATCCCCCGATCAGCGCGGTCTGCCTCCGGCTTGGCTGCAGCGTGGCACACCGTGACAGACGCGACGGTGGCATACTGGCTGGAGTTGCTCGCGTCGTAGCGGGTAGCTGTGCGTCAGCGCGAGCAGGTGCCAGTCCTCAGGCGAGCGTACAGGTTCTGGGTGTGTTGTGCCGTAGGACGAGTGCGACAGGTGCAGCTATCGATATGGAAACCTGCACGTCGGCCTGCCACGTACTGAGGTGCTACGGGATGGGGTCTGCTGTCGAACATCAGTTCGGCAGTTGCTGGCGTGTCAGCGCGGTGTGCCCTCCGCTTGCCATGGCGGGGGGCCCGTTGGGCGCTCCCAGAAGGGCTGCTCGGGTGGCGGGGCCGGTGGAGGCTTGATCGAGACATAGGCGAAGGTGTCGGGCCAGTCGGATCGCCGAGCGATCTGCAGCTCCTCGGCTCGCTGCGCCACCCATGCTTCGCGCTCCATCGTGTGGCAGCTCCAGTCGCTTCGGAGCACGATGACCTTGGGATGGTGCGTCTCATCGACCAAGACCGGCATGCCGGGCTCATCCAGGTGGACGTAACCCAGTTCGACCGGGTCCAGGTAGAAGTACGAGATCGGGTTGGTGGTTCGGTTGGCCTGGCAACGCATTGGGCTGCTGAAGCCGCGCGGTCTGGCGAGCCTTCGCGCTTCCTCAGCTTCCTCCGAGGTGCCCCCGACGTCGTCTATGTAGGGGCTGAGCGCGTATCGCCATGCGGGGCCGGGAGGCAGACGCATTTCGTGGTCGCCCGCGTACATCTCGAACGCCTGTCCGAGGATGTGGAGTCTTCCGATGCAATCCGTCATGTACGCGGGGCGTCGGGCCTTGTAGAACGCGTGGATCATCAGCATGCCGATGATCCCGATGATGATACCACCGATCAGGATCTGCTGGATGTGCTTGTACTTGGACGGTCCGAACTCCCCGGGCGCACGGCCGACAAGCTCGCCGTCCGTGTGAGAGGGCTTGAGCTCGTGAGGGGGCGGCGGACGTAGCACGCGCTTCACCCCGCGTGGGCTCGGTCACGGGCAGACCGCGGACTGGGTTGAGGCATCACCTGCTATTGCCTCACGGTGCAACGTGATTCCTGCCCCAAGCCCCGAAATGTTCAGCCTATTTGCTGAATGTCTCAACGGCCATAGCCAAGAACTCGCCGTTCGTCTTGGTCTTCCTTATCCCCGCAATGAGTGTCTCCGTGGCATGCTCGGTGTCAAGTGAGTGGAGAGCGCGCCGGATCTGCCAGATGCTCTGCATCTCCTCATCGGTGAAGAGAAGCTCCTGATGACGCGTGTTAGACCGCTGGATGTCGATGGCCGGGAAGATGCCACGCTCGGCGAGCTCGCGGGTCAGGATCAGGTCCATGTTGCCGGTCGCTTTGAACTCCTCGTAGATCATGTCGTCCATCCGGCTGCCTGTTTCCACGAGGATGGTGGCCAGAATGGTCAAGCTGCCGCCATCTTCGATATTCCGGGCTGCCCCGAAGAAGCGCTTGGGCCGGTACAAGGCAGAGGGGTCCAGGCCGCCGGACAGCGTCCGGCCGCTGGGGGTAACGGTGAGGTTGCTGCTGCGCGAGAGCCTGGTGATCGAGTCGAGCAGAACCACCACATCCTCCCCTAGCTCGACCAGGCGCTTGGCCCGGGCGAGGACGAGGTCAGTGACCTTCATGTGATGCTCGGGAAGCTCGTCGAAGGTGGACGCTGCTACTTCGCCCTCGACCGACCGGGCGATGTCTGTCACCTCTTCGGGCCGCTCGTCAATCAGCAGGACCATCAGGCGCAAGGTTGGGTAGTTATCGGTCAAGCAATTTGCTGTCTGCTTGAGCAGCGTCGTCTTGCCGGCCTTTGGCGGCGCGATGAGCAGGCCCCGCTGCCCCTTGCCGATCGGGGTTATGATGTCCATGAAACGCCCCGAGATGTTGTGTGGATGGTCTGTCTCGAGGTACAGGCGTTCCGTCGGATAGACCGGCGTCAACTCCTCGAAGACGGGCCGCCGACGGAGCTTGTCGGGCTCCATGCCGTTGATCGTCTCGACACGGAGCAGCGAATGGTACCGCTCGTTCTCCTTCGGCGGTCGTACGGGTCCGCTGATCGTGTCCCCGGTACGCAGACCGAAGCGCTTGATCTGCGTCTCCGCCACGTAGACGTCGCGGTCGGGATCGGGGGCGTAGCCGTTGGTGCGGAGGTATCCACGCTTATCAGGCAGGATGTCCAGCACACCGTAGCGGTGGTGCAGACCGTCATCCTCGCCGTGAGCTCTGATGATGATGTTCATCATCAGGTCGTGTTTCTTGAGCCGCTCTACACCCTTGATCTGCAGGTCCTCCGCGATCGATCGCAGCTCAGCCGGTGTCTTCTCGTTCAGCTCAGGGTATGTGGTTTCCAATCCGGTTTCACTCCTAGGATCAGCTAGTCGGCCCGGCAACGCGGCCACGGCTAACGGCGGAAGTGGCCTACGCGCGATAGGCTTCATCCTTCAACACAGCAACATAGGGCAAGCCGCGATAGTGTTGGGCAAAGTCGAGACCATATCCCACAACGAACTTGTTCGGAATCGCGAAGCCGATGTAGTCTGGCTGGAAGTCAACCTCGCGGCGGGATGGTTTGTCGAGGAGCGCGCATACTTTGACCGAGGCTGCGCCCCTGCGCTTGAGGCACTCGACGACGACAGCCACGGTTCGGCCCGTGTCCACGATATCTTCTACCACAAGCACGTGCCTTTCCTCCAGTGGCCGGTCAACATCCTTGGTCAGCTCGCACTCACCGGACGAGACAGTCCCGTCCCCGTAGCTGGAAACGCCTACCAGGTCCAGTTCGGCGGGAATACTCAACGATCTCATGAGATCCGCCGCGAACACAATCGCTCCGTTGAGCACGCCGACGAGAAGCAGCTCGAGGCCAGCGTAGTCCCGCGAGATTGCCGCGGCAAGCTCAGCTACCTTCCGGGCGATCTGCTCCTCGGTCAGCAAGACCTCGCCCAGGTTAGCCATGTATTCGGCGGGGCCATCCATTGCCGTCTCACGTTCCGAAGCGTGCTTACTCCCACTCGATCGTGGCAGGCGGCTTCGTTGTGATGTCGTACAGCACACGGCTCACGCCACGCACTTCGTTGACGATGCGGGTTCCTATGCGCGCCAGTACGTCGTATGGGAGCCGGGCCCAATCGGCGGTCATGAAATCGTCGGTGACAACCGCGCGAACGACGATCGGATAGCCGTGGACTCGATCATCGCCCTGGACTCCGACAGTACGAACGTCGGGTAAGGCTGCGAGGTACTGACTGACCTCCCCGGCAAGTCCCGCGCACGCAATCTCCTCACGCACGACCAGATCGGCCCGCTTGGCGATGTCCAGCTTCTCTTCCGTTACTTCCCCCACTACCCGCACGGCGAATCCGGGACCGGGGAAGGGTTGCCGGTTCGCGACCTCCTCCGGCAGCCCCAGCTCCAGCGCAACCTGTCGCACCTCGTCCTTGAATAGCTTGCGGAGCGGCTCGATGTTGGTCAACGCCATGTCGTCCGGCAGACCTTCTACGTTGTGGTGGGTCTTGATCCGGGCCGTCGCCCCTCCCCCACTCTCGATGACGTCCGGGTAGAGGGTGCCATGGGCTATGAACTGGAACTCCCCGAGCGCGGCGGCCTCCTGCTCGAAGGTGCGGATGAACGTCTCCCCCACTACCTTGCGTTTGCCCTCCGGATCAGACACGCCACGCAGGGCGGATGAAAAGCGATCGGCGGCGTCCACCGTAACCAGTGAATCGCCGAGGATCTCGCGGAACGTGCTCTTGATCTGCTCGGGCTCACCCAGGCGCATGAGGCCTGTGTCGACGAACATGCAGGTCGCGCGGGGTCCGAGCGCCCTTCTCGCGAGCATTGCCACCACTGACGAGTCCACGCCACCAGACATTGCGCACAGCATCCGTCCGTCCGCAACTTCCTCACGGATACGGGTCACTGCCTCGTCCACGAAGCTGCTGCTTTGCCAGTCGCCGGTGAAGCCGGCGATGTTGTGAAGGAAGTTCCGGAGCAGCTTCGGCCCGAACCGCGTATGGGAGACCTCCGGGTGGAACTGAACGCCGTACAGCTTCCGTTCGGGATGGCCCATGGCCGCGATGACCCCGTCGGCGCTTGTGGCCAGACACTCGAAGCCCGAAGGCATGGTCGCAACATGGTCGCCGTGGCTCATCCAGCAGGTTTGCTCGGGATCGATCCCAGCAAACAGACCTCCGGCGTTGCTGTCGTGCATGCGCACCGATGTCAGCCCGTATTCTCGGCTCTCGCCGGCCGTCACTTCGCCCCCCAGCAGGTGCGCCATCAGTTGGGGGGCGAAGTGACGAGGATTGGGATGCCCGAAGTGAGCAACTCCGGATCGACAGTGGGTGCTCCGTCACCGTACACACTCGCCGGCCCGCCGGAAAGGACGATCGCCTTCGGCCTCAGAGCCAGGAGGTCCGCGGTGGCCGTCGAGTGCGGGCGGATTTCCGAGTAGGCCCGCTGCTCACGGACCTTCCGGACAATGAGCTGTACGTACTGGGCACCGAAGTCGAGCACAACGGCCAGCTCGTGGGGCGCCGTTGCGGGCCTCATCTCAAACGCGTTCCTTCTCGTCGGGGCTCCGACGACGTGTGGGACCTCATGGCTCGAATGGCTCACGACGGGCGCGCTCTCGCAGTCCTTCCGGGTTGTAGACCAACCACGTCATGAGAGCGCTTCGGGGATTGTACCGAGAGCTTGACAGGGAATGCCCGTGTCCTACCAACAAACACCACACGGCATGACATCTGCATGCCTGTTAGCCACCAACGTTGCGTGCGCAACAAAGGGGGGGGCGTTCAGGATTTACGTCGAATTCCGAAGTTCGCGCGGCGCCCCGCAGTAGTCGGGAGCCGTGTCACGGCACACCTACAGTTCGTTGAAAGCGAGTATAGCAAGCGCTTCTGCCTTTGTCAACGGCTGAATCGGCGCGGCAGTGCCTCGACGACACTGAATCCGGGACTACGTGATCGGGGGGACGCCCGTTTCCTCAATCGGGTGCGTCGGCAGCGGCTCCCAACGACAAGCCTCATCGGGCGGGCCGCCCTCCTCGGAGAAGACGTGCCGCCAGCGCTTCTTGAAGGTCATCCCGTTCCTGATGGTGACGTACCTGAAGTTGACGTCGATGGACCCGTCGGTTGTGACGTTCTCGAAGTGGTACATCTCCGCTGACGGTTCATACAGGATTCGGAAGCCGTGCTCCCGCGCGCGGTAGCAGTAGTCGAAGTCCTCGAACTGCGCGGGGTTGAAGACCTCGTCCAGTCCGCCGATCGCGTCGGGGACGGCCCGTTTCATCAGCCACGCTGCGCTGATCAGACACTGCACTGGCCGTCGCTGGTTGTGCCTGGGGTCCGTTCGCGACGAGCCGCGGCCCACGTACTTGGGGCGACCAGCAGGCGAGATGGCCGCTCCGGCATGCTCGATGGCGAAGGGTGGGAACGGGAACACGAGCTTCGGCCCGGCGATCCCGGCCTCGGGCTCGTCGCGCAACGTCGCCATCAGGATCGCCAGCCACGACCTTGTGCGTACGGCTGTGTCGTTGTCGAGGAATGCGACGTAGTCGCCTTGTACCCGTTCCAGACCCTGGTTCCTGGCCGTGCACGCGCCCACATTAGAGTCGTTCCGAATCAACTCGAAGCCGACGCCGGCACCCTCGGCCAGAGGCGAGTACTCGTCCTGCAGGTACGGAACGGAGCCATCGGCCGAGCCGTTGTCTACCACGATGATCTGACTCGGTCGGGGGTCGCTCTTGAGCAGAGACTCAAGGCACAGCGCAGTGTAGTCTCGCTTGTTGTAGGAGACGATGATCAGGGAGGTTTCCACCAGGATCAACCTTGTTTGCGGCAGAGCATCGCCGGGTCAGTAGGAGATCACGTCCATCGCAGCCTGGGCAATGTCGCGCCAATCCGGGGTCGCTGCTTGCTCCAGTGAACGAGCGCAGGGCACGGGAACGTCAGCAGCCGCGACCCGTCGAACGGGAGATTCGAGGTAGTCAAAGCAGGTTTCCCCGATCCGAGCCGCTAGCTCGGCCCCGACGCCTCCCGTCCGCCAGCCCTCCTCGGCGACCACCACGCGTCCCGTTTCGGTTACCGAACTGACAACGGTGTCGATGTCCAGGGGGCTCAGGCTGCACAGGTCGACCACGGTCACCGTTGTCCCCCGTTCCTCAAGAGCCTCGGCGGCCTTCAGCGCCTCGCCGACCATGCGTGAGTAGGCAACGACGGTGGCGTCGGCCCCTTGCCGCCTCACCACGGCTTGCCCCAGAGGGACAACGTACTCCTCATCGGGTACCTCACCTCGTGTCCCATAGAGCAGCTTTGACTCGACGAAGACCACCGGATCATCGCAGCGGATCGCCGCTTTCAGCATGCCTTTGGCATCGTGGGGCGTGGCTGGGCACGCGACCAATAGACCCGGCGTGCTCAGGAAATACCTCTCCAGTGACTGAGAGTGTGTTGGCCCATAGCAGCGACCGGCCCCCGCCGGACAGCGCACCACCAGGGGCACGCACGCCTGCGGGCCATACTGGTAACGGAACTTGGCGGCCTGGTTCACCAGTTGATCCATGGCCAGGGTGACGAAGTCCATGAACATGATCTCGGTGACCGGGCGCAAGCCCGTGAGAGCGGAGCCGACTGCAACGCCGATGAAGCCATTCTCAGAGATCGGTGTGTTGCGCACGCGTTCCTTGCCAAAGGTGTCAGCGATGCCCTCGGTGATCTTGAAGGCCCCGCCATACTCGGCGATGTCCTCGCCGAGAAGGATCACCCGCTCGTCACGTGCCATCTCCTCCTCGATGGCGCTTCGGATGGC
Source organism: uncultured bacterium (assembly GCA_965602825.1). Lineage (GTDB taxonomy): Bacteria > Armatimonadota > Zipacnadia > Zipacnadales > VGFC01 > CBFDAZ01. The sequence continues at coordinate 2,723 of CBFDAZ010000038.1, read as the reverse complement.
GTGGCTGTAGTACGTTTGGGGCACGTTCCCTCTCCGTATATTGACAGCATTTCACGCCCACAGAACAGGCGGCTGCATTCCACAGGTGCGTCCCTCGAGCCAGCTCTCCCTCTTCTCTGGAGGCTACAGACGTCCCTGCCGCAGTCTGCCTCGCCTCCCGTTGCCTGCCGTTGCCCGCTAGTTCAATACGCCGCCCGTAGGATAAGTTCCATAGAATGCTCGGGATACGTTGCGTTGAGTACCCTGTTTTGGGTATCATTAGACAGGGCAAGCTGCACAAAGCGTCACTGGACGGTGCATGCAGAGCACGTCCGCACAGGAGGTCGGCAGTGTCCCTGACCGCAAACGCGGCGCTGCGCGAGGGGCGCTCGGCCATCAAGAGCGGCAATCTGGACGCTGCGGTGGACCACTTCGCGGAGGCCATTTCGCGTACGCCGAAAGTGGCTCTGCCGTGGGTCCTGAAGGCGGAAGCCCTCTACCAACTGGGCCGCGTTCGGGAAGCAACGGCGGCGGCAACGCGAGCGCTCCAACTTGACGATAGTGCGACGCCTGCGTGGATCCGCCTGGGGGCGGCTGCCCTTCGGCTCGGTGACCGTGATGAGGCCGCCCGCAACTTCGAGCGGGCGCTCGACATCGACTTGCTCCGAGCGCACGAATGGCACCGACGATACAAGGGCAGTTCTCCCGGCGATCATGTCAGAGACGGACAGGCAGGCAGCGCACTGACACCCTCCCCGGAGCTTCGGTTCGCTGCGGTCGGACAGCAGTTATGCATCGAGGAGGTATCCGGCGAGGGGGAGATCCAGCAGCGACGGCTTCGGGAGGATGAAAGCGCACCGGTCTGGGAGGTAGGTCAGTTCATCCGTGGCCGCTACGAGGTCCTGGCGGTCAGGCGCGGCGGCATGTCTTTCGTTCACGTGTGTTTCGACCACGCCCAGGGACGACCGTACGCGGTGAAGACGCTGAAGCCCCACCTGCTCGATACTCCGGGAGTCCGTGACGCGTTCCTCCGCGAAGCTGAGCTGTGGGTGAGTCTCGAACGCCATCCGCACATCGTGGAGGCCGATCTGGTGCAGGTGATCGACTCGCAGCCCGCGATCCTCCTGGAGTACATCGACGGGGGCAGTCTCAGTGGCCTTCTCCGCGAGCGTGGTCTCAGCGTGGCGCAGGCCATGGGGATCGCCCTGCAGGTCGCCGATGCTCTCGAGCACGCCCACACCCAGGCGAAGATCATCCATCACGATGTCAAGCCGTCCAACGTACTGCTTACCATGGACCGGACCGCTAAGGTGACCGACTTCGGCCTGGCACAAGCTGTGGGAGCTGCCCGTGGCTGCGGGGAGGGCGAGGACCGCCCGGTATTCGGAACGCCTCAGTACATGGCTCCGGAGCAGTTCTCGGTGGGTGGAGATACCGACGCGCGGACCGACGTTTACGCCTTCGGGTGCACGCTCTACGAGATGCTGACTCGTCGATGGCCGTTCGAGGGCTCGACACCCGCGGAGTACCGCGAGAAGCACGCCCGGGCGCCCATTCCCGATCCGCGCAGTGTGAACCGAGCTCTTCGGCCGGAGCTTGCCACGATCATTCGCCGGTGCATGGCCAAGGCACCCGAGGACCGGTACAAGAGCTTCGCCGACGTGTCGGCCGCCCTCGGCGAGGTCTACAGGCTCATTACCGGCAAACAGCCGGAGAAACTCGCGGCCTTGGATCAGTTCAATGCCGCCCACTGGGCAGCCAAAGGTGCGAGCCTGGCACAACTCGGCAAACACGAGGAAGCGGTCGAGGCCTTTGACCGGGCGATCCAGATCGACCAGGAGCTTCCCCAGAGCTGGACGGGCAAGGCCAGCTCCCTGCATGCTCTCGCGCGCCATCGTGACGCCATCGTCTGCTGCTACCGGGCCCTCGCGCGAGCCCCGAGGTCGACAGTGACGCACAACATCCGCGGCCTGTGCCTGGCTGCCTTGGGCGAACACGAGCAGGCACTGCAGGACTTCCAGCGGGCCATCGACATTGATGCCGACCAGAGGGAGTTCTGGCACAATAAGGGCCTGTCGCTGGAGGCGTTGGGCCGGTATGAGGCCGCCATCGAGTGTTTCGACCGCGCCCTGGCGATCGAGCCCAACACCTCCCAGAGCTGGCTCAGCAAGGCGCTCTGCCTGCTGGCGAAGGGCGACTACAGAGGCGCGGCGGTGGCATGCGACGGTCTGCTGGCGATCGATCCGGAGACCGCAGACGGCTGGAAGGTGAAGGGAGCTGCATTGGCGGCTCTCGAGAAATGGGAGCGTGCCATGACGTGCTACAACAAGGCGTTGGGGCTTGACCCCGAAGACGAATACGCCCGACAGGCGGCCGAGGATGTCCGGCGCAAGCAGGCGGCGCCACAACCCAGGCAGGAGGCTTCAGCCTTCGAGCGCGGCGTGCGCCGGATGCAGAAAGGACGCTTCGCGGAGGCTGTCGCCGAGTTCGAGCGGGCTGTAGAGCAGAACCCCAGTGACGAGAAAAGCTGGCGTCACCTGTCGGCTGCCTACTTCCAGATGGGCCGGCACGCCGACGCGGAGGGGCCTGCGAGGAAGAGCGTGGAGTTGGCGCCCCACGACGCCGCTGTCCACTGCAATTTGGGGGTCGTGCAGCGCAAGCAAGGCAAGTGGAGTGAGGCCAGAGAGTCGCTCCTGCAGTCCCTGAGGCTGGACCCGAATTACCTCAAGGCCCGCGAAGAGCTC
>CBFDAZ010000037.1:0-16558 GCA_965602825.1 uncultured bacterium | reverse complement strand
CAGAAAACCCTTCTGCTGGTTGGCAGAAGGGCCGGTCCGTTCCATATGGCGGGCCGTACGGGACGACTTCGCAAACTGGTTCCAGGCGGAGGAGTGTCTCGAGGTTGCCCATCTGGACGGGTGACACGGACTTCGCCTGGACGGCTCTCTCCAGACTGGCTCGCCCTACCGGACGAGTTGTCACGGCCGGTTTGGTTTGCCCCATCCGCCGGCTGCAAATCTCCTGCCCCTGGGTTAGTGGTCGTCGTCCTCCTTCTGGGGTGCTGGGAGTAGTCCAGCTTTGCGTCGGTCTCTGAGCCGCTAGCTCCCGCCCCGGATGTTGGCGGTGGTTGAGTGGTGCAGCGGGCGATCGAGGATGGCGGCGGCGATGGTGGGATCGCCGAAGACCGTGCCCCACTCGCTGCAGCTCTTGTTGCTGGTCAGGACAATACTGCCGCGCTCGCAGCGGCGCTGACGAGTTGGGGGAAGACGGTAGCGCCGAGCTCATCAAGAGGCAGGTAGCCCATCTCGTCGACGATCATCATCTTGGGGCCCGGATAGACACGCATGCGCCTCGCGAGACTGCTCAGGCATCGGGTGGAGGCGATTGCTGGTGGCTGCAGCAGCAGCGCGGGAGGCGGCTTGCCAGGCTCCGCTGGTCCACGAACAGGCGGAAGGGTGGGCGGATGTCCCACCTCGATTGGGCAGACTCCCAGCGCGCGACTAGTCGTCGGCCCCACAGTAACTGCAACTCGGAAGCGCGTGGACGCTTCAGGCGGATCACTCGCAGATCCAGGCGCGCGCCGAGCCATCGAAGCAGGCCGGTCGCCGCCAGCGCGCGATATGCCAGCCCGAGAGGGCGAGCAGCCGTCTGCAGCAGGCGCCCGCGTGCTACCAACAGCAGGTGCAATGCCATGCCCGCGCTGCCACCCCACACGCGGACGCGTCGGCCGCGTCGGTCAGCCGACACGACTCGCCCAATCACCTCGGAAGGCTGAAGCAGCCAGGGATCCGGCTCGCGGTTGCTGTCGCCCCGGGTCCGCATCCCCGACGAGCTGACCTCGATCGCTCGGTGGGCGATGCAGCCATCGGCATCGGGCTTGGGGAATACCACGACGTCGCCGCGCCGGACCGAAGTACCCTCAAGTGGCACCACATTCAGGACGTCCAGACACTGCAGCACCGGGCGCATGCTGGCGCCTAGGTGGCGGAAAGGTCCGTGGGTGCCGAGGGGATCTGCACCTCGGGAGGGAGCCTCGTACTGGTGCCGATCGGGCGCGCTATGATCCGTGTCGGAGCTACTCATGAGCCCACGCTGCGGTCACCCGGCTTCAACTCCGGGTTGGGCTCCCGGTCAGGGAGACCAACGCGTCGTCAATATGCTCCCAGAAGGGACCGCGGCGCGCGATGCGTAGGGTGAAGCAAGGGACGGCCTTGGCTAAGGCTTGGGCGTTGTCGAAGAGCCTGCGCCTCACCGCTTGCCGACCGGTCCGGTCCAACCCCAAGCAGCTTCGGGAACCCAACTGGCCTGCTGAGACCTCGTGCAGTAAGAGCAGCGCGAGCCCTGGCGTCAGAGGCACGAGCCTACTGGTCTCTGCTTGCTCCAGGAAGAGGACCGCAGCAACGGGAACGTGACGCTGCACGTCCCAACGACCGGCCTCGCGCTGTTCGGCGCACCGGCTCCAGTTGGGGAAGGGATGCGCTTCGTACGTGCGGTCGTCGCACTTGACGATCAATGTCTCGTCGTCGGAGAGGACGGTCCAGTCAGGAGGCAATCGACGACAGCACGTGGTTTTGCCGATCTCGCCGGGGCCGGCCAAGATGACGCCATGGCCGCCCCGGTTAAGCAGGGCACCGTGGACGCGGAGCCCGCCCGCCCTCTCGGCACGCTCATAGATGGGCTCCACGGAGGCCCAGAGCTTGACTCGGCGCAATACCGACAAGTTCCACTCGGGGACACGGCACACAACGTCAGGTTGACTGCCGTGCGTCCAGATGCGCAGTCCGGACAGGTCTCGGAACTGCCACCCTTCTGGCCGGTCGTCGGGGCGGGTCGGAGCTTCGGGGAGCAATGACAGGGCCTCGACTTCATCCGGCTCATCCTGCGCGAAAACCAGCTTCGCGCCATCGATGTCGGGGCTCGTGTGGAGATTCATCAGCGCAGCAATCGCCCGGGCCCAGTCACGGGCCTGCCCGATTCCCCCGATATGCCAGGTCTGACCATTCGCCAAGCGAAGTGAGGTCCAGCGCATCAAGCACGATTGGTGGAGGCCAAGGTGTAGTCACGAACTATGGGGACTGCCCCGCGCCAAGGGGGTTTCCAGGAGCAGTGCCGCCCACGAGGCACTGCTGGCCGCCGCCCGGCACAGTTCCAGACAAGCAGTCGCCCACGTCATTGACAAAGCCACCGGCACTGCACATGAAGAATGCTTCGTCGCCGTGGGCGGACCGCCAGTTGATGGCGTCCTGAAGTCTCAACAGCTTGGGTGCCCGGTACTTAACTCGACTAGACACGGCGCCCCTCCTCCGACGTGGCAGCGGCCCAACTGCGCTCCTGGCCTGGGTAGGATACCACACGCACACCCTTGATGGCAAGAGCGACTGCTTCGACTTACTTCGCCGTGCCCCGCCGCTACTAGCTAGATTGGCCCCGAAGCCGGCTTGACGGGAAGAGCCCTCGTCTCGCGGCCTCGCTGCAGTACCAGTACGGCGCCCAGAGGCTGCCCGAGCTGAAATAGTTCTGAGCCAAACAGCACCCCAGGCACCGCTCACGCATCACACACTCACAGCAGATGCCTTCGAGACGCGACGTCATTCCCTCGCGAATCTCTCGGAGGACAGGATGGTCGTTCCACACGCAGGCCAGGGAGTCCTTCTCCGCGTGGCCGAATACAAGATCAGGTACGGACTCGCCGATGCCGCACAGCGCATATGAACCGTCAGCAAGCACGCCGAGAATGCTGAGGATGCTGCAGATGCCACAGCCCGTACCGTCATCGCCGAACATCGAGCTCAGCGGCCTGAACGCCAGCGGGTGGCTGTGGTGGATGCGGATCCCTGACGAGGGCACGAGCTCGCGCTCTACCCATTCGCCCACTTCGACCAGTTCCTCGATCGTCAGCGTCTGTCCCGCATCATGCATCGCCTGTCCGCGGGCGGTCGGTTGCACGATGTTGAACTTCACCGATCCAGCCCCGAGTCGCTCCGCGAGTTGCACGAGGGCTGCCATCTCCGCCCTGTTGCGTTGCATGATGGTCATGATCAACTGGGGCCTCAGTCCGCCGTCAACCAGGTTGCGCACTCCCTGGATCGCCTGCTCGAAGCACCCCTTGACGCCACGGACCCACTCGTGGGTCTTGGCGGTTGCACCGTCAATGCTTACGGAAACGAACGGCCTGTGGCAGGAGGCGATTGCCCCCACAAGCTCGGGGGTGCACAGCACACCGTTTGTCTCGATGGTCAAGCGGACTGCTTCTTCGCGCACACAGCCAAGCAACTCGCCGATGGCGGGGTGTAGGAGGGGTTCTCCCCCGGTCAGCTTCACGGCGGTCAGCCCCAGAGACCTGGCCTCTCGGAGGATCGACCGAAAGAGCCCCGGATCCAGCGAGCCATAGACGCGTTCGCCATCTTGGTACTTGGGTGCAATCCAGCAGTGCCGGCACGCGAGATTGCATCCCTCGGTGAGGTAGAAGTAGATTGACCGGAGGGGATAGCCACGCTCTTCGCCGTCTGAGTGGGATCCCTCAGGGGGCTGTGGCTCGCTCATGGGTCCTCTGCGTCGTCGAGTTCGTCCGGTAGTTCGCCCCCCGCCTCCAGATGTCGCCTGAGGCATGAATCGTGGCTGGGGCGGTAGGCGTCCCCGGCCTCCGTGTAGGAGAGCGCCGGGCACCCGCCCGTGCAGTAGTTGATGTACTCGCAGTCGCGGCAGTACTCGAACTCGGACAACGGGATCTCACGGCGGCCACGCAGGCTGTTGAGCTCCGGGTGGTTCTGCCACACGTCCGCGAGGTCATCCCGGTTGATCCCGCCGAGCCCGATGTGCGGAAGCTGGTTGCAGGGCACGATAACGCCGTCCGCGCGCACGGCTATCTTGCTCATCACCCCTCCACACGCGACGAGTTTCCCCCGGCCCGGGAGCCTATCCTTGCTCTCGCGGCGTGCTCGTTCCATCGCGGCCCACATGCGCCCCTCCGCCAGCGGCCCGGCTTGGGCACTGATGCGGCCCGGGTACTTCCTGGCGAGGCGGAGCAAGGTGTCCATCGCTGTGGTTCGCTCCCGCGGCGTAAGCTGCACCGCCTCCGCATTGGCCCGACACGTCCCAAGATAGCCGGCCGTGTTCGTAGAGAAACCCGGCAGACCCGCTTCTTCGAGGAGCAAGCGCGCGGCCGCCTCCAGGTCATCGAGGTTCTTCCGGTGGATCGTCAGGCGGACCGTGGTGGAGACGCGGTGCTCCTGCAGGAACCGAATGCCCTGGATGGCCGCTTCGAACGTGCCTTCTCCCCTGAACACATCGTGGGTGCTGGGCATCGAGCCATCCAGTGAGACCTGCACGCTGTCGCAGCGGCCGGTCGCCGCGATGGACGCCGCCAACTCATCTGTGATGAGGGTCCCATTGGTCAGAATGCGGAAGCGCATCCGATTCCGGACGACGCCGCCCAACAGCGCCTCAAGGTCGGGGCGAACCAACGGCTCGCCGCCACTAATGCAGACGTTCATCACCGCACAATGGCCGAGCTCCTCGAAGAAGCGCAGCCACTCGTTGGCGGGGAGGTCCTGTGCTACGTCGCCGGGACTGTCGAAGTGGCTGCAATAGGAGCAGCGGAGGTTGCACGCGTTGGTGATCTCGATGTCCACCGACTTCGGTGTCCGCATCACCCGCATCGTCGCCCTGTCCTTACCTGAGCTCGTAGCCAGCCAGTCCGCTCTCTACCAAGTCTTGCACGAACGCCGACACATGATCCTCCACCTCGGCTGGCACATCATCGCAGCTCTCCCGTACCATGGCGACGAGGTCCGTCAGGCGGTGCTCGCCGTCGAGGTGCTTCCAGACCAGGACGCCTACGGGGTTCAGACCCATCGCCTCGCCGGTATCGGGGTCGAACAGGATGGCCCAGTCGTCGAACTCCTCCCGGAGAACCACGAGGGGGTTGGCCACGGGACACTGCTCGCTCTGCATTGTCAGGAGGCCTCCAGTTGTGGCCCGGCGGGCCGTTGGGGCGCAGTCACTGCTGCCCGCGCTCTGCCTCGTGGGGGCCGGGCCATCCGGGCTCGCGGGGCCGCGTGGCGTCCTCGCTCGGATGTTCGCCGGCGGGCCGGCCGGCAGTATAACACGACGACGCATATACGATAAGGGCAGCGTCGTGCCAGCCGCAAGGCACGGCGGGTCCAGGTAGGCCCCAGGCGGTCATCCCTTGCGCACGCCCCAGCCGCTCCCGTGCGAGGCGGCGCGCATCGAACGATAGACCAGAGATCCCAATACACCGGCGCGTCGCAGCCGGCGCATGACCGAGTACGTTCCCACGAGCGACGGGCGCAGCTTCGCCAGGCGCCGGTCGCGGAGCGACGGGAAAGTCGCGAGGCCCAGTGCATAGCGGAGCCTGTCCCGCCTCCGGTCTCTTACGTGGTAGCAGAAGATCGGGCCCTCCCACTCATCAGGCACGTCGCCCTGGACGGCAAGGCGGCGCCATACTCCGCGTGTGTGACGGAGGGCCGCGCGGTCCGAGAGCGCCTCCTCGATCAGCACACCGGGCACCGGTGCGTCGGCGACGAGACGCACCATCAGGAGCGCCACGTGGAAGATCCGGACGCAGTGGAAGCGGCGGAACTCCTCGCCAACGTGCTCCCATCTCAAGTGCGGGTGAGCGCGCACGGCCTCCGCCATGTCAACGATAAGACCAATGCTTCCCCATGCATGCCTGGTGCCGTGGCATGCCAGTGTCAGTAGAAGGTCTTCGGGAGAGAAGCAGAGCAGTTCCCGCCCCTCGAGGGCCGCACGCGTTGCGCGATCCCAGACGGCATCCGGATCGGGCGGGCAAGCGAAGCATCGCTCGGCGAAGCGCCAATGAGCGTCTAGCTCCCATGCCCGTGCCGGATGAGCGAGTGTGATGCCCTTGTCCCGGTCAGCAAGCAGCCTCCCGATCGGGCTATCCACAGGGCAGGGCCAGAGCGAGGTGTACCCCAGTCTCTGCAGCACTTGCTCGCAAGCAATCGCGTCAGATCGCCGAACGAGGATGTCGATATCGCAGAATTGTCGTGCCGCCAAGTCTCCGTAGACCGCCTCCGCGAGGGCGGGGCCGCGCATTGGCATCGCCGGCAGGCCGGCGGCCTCCAGCTCCCTGATGACCCTGACCACTTCACGGCTCATGGCACGGGACAGAACCTGGTTCTGATGGTACGCCTCGGCCATCCGTTCCAGCACGGGCCCCGGCACCAGATCCGGGCACTCTCGCCGGAGTGCGCGATAGACAAGAGGGAGGACCTTGTGGTGACGGGCAAGCGCCCCAACCCTATCCCAATCAAGGCCGCGGTCGACACATCGCGATGGCTGGGTCGTTGAGGCGTACCCGCGGTCCCACCGGATGCACGCCAGCAGAAGCGCCATCTCGCGTGTGGGAGAGGCGTCGCCGATGACTGATCTCTGGATGTCTGGCGTAGCCACAGGAGTTGGGCCTATGTGTAGTGCCTAGCCTGGGCATTGAACAGCCGAGCGTACGTGCCTCCGCGCGTGACGAGTTCGTCGTGCGCCCCATGCTCGGTGATTCGGCCCTCCTCGAGGACGTAGATGCGGTCAGCGATGCGCACGGTAGAGAACCGGTGGCTGATGATGAGAGCGGCGCGACCCTCGATCGTGTTCCGGATTGCCTCGAAGACTTCCTGCTCAGCGCTGGCATCCATGGCGCTTGTGGGCTCATCAAGCACGACAAGCTGAGCGTTCCGCACCAGGGCTCTGGCCAGGGCGAGCTTCTGCCATTCACCCACGCTGAGTTCCTCGCCGTGCTCAAACCACTTACCCAGCACCGTGTCGTACCCATTCGGCAGCCGGCCGATGAACTCGTGGGCTCCCGTTCGCTGGGCAGCGGTCACGATGCGTTCGTCGTCGGGAGACAGCGCCATGTCGCCGAAGCGGATGTTGTCGCGAGCCGTGAGGTAGTACCGCGAGTAGTCCTGGAACACGGCTGCGATCTCGCCTCGGATGTCTCGCGCGCGGAATTCGCGGAGGTCTGTGCCATCGGCGACGACCCGCCCATGCGTCGGGTCGTAGAAGCGGCAGAGAAGCTTCACGAGAGTGGTTTTGCCCGAGCCGTTCGGCCCGACCAGGCCGATCACCTCACCGGGCCTGATGGTGAGACTGACGTCCTGCAAGACCTCGCTGCGTCCGGCCGGATAGCGGAAACTCACATTCTCCACGGCGATGCCCGACTGCATTGGGCGCGGCATCCGACAGGGATCAGCCGGATCAGCCACCCGCTTCTCCAGATCGATGAACTCGAACAGGTTGACCAGGAAGAGCTTGTGCTCATACAGGCCCGCCAGTGCCCGCAAGACTCCGCCGATGTGTGCCTGGCCGCGCTGGAACGCTTGCTGGTACATCACGAGGTCGCCAAGGGAAATCTGCCCATGGACCGCCCGAGCAGCCATGTAGAGGAAGGCGCCGAAAACCGCCAGCAAACCGACACAGTCCGCCGCGAAGCCGACCAGTGACCTGCGGGCGGCCATGCCAAGTCGTTCACCCCGGAGGAGCGCGCGAATGTGTGACCACTGAGCCCGAAAGTGGGGGCCCAGGCCGAAGAGGCGCAGTTCCTTTGCGTATGGGGCGCCGGTCAGGAGCCAGCCGAGATACGCAGCTCGGCGCTCGGCCTCGGTATGTGAACGCTGCCAGTGGTACAGAACGCGTGCGTAGTGCGTGTGTACGAGAGCAACGGGAAGCGCAGTGGCAACGAGGATCAGGGGCACGAGCCAATGGAGACCAAGCAGCAGACCGGCGACCGCGGCCCCGGCGATCGCGTTCTGGAGAAGCTGCACCAGTCCATTCACCAGACTGAGCGGCCGGGAGCCAGCCTCCGCACGCGCACGATGGAGTGCGTCATGGTATGTGGGATCCTCATAGTGCTCCAGGTCCAGGTCCACACACTTGTCGTGTACCATGGCCTGCATATGGTCGGCGAAATGCGCGCCCTGGGCTTCGCTTGCATAGCCCGACAATGAGTCGGCCAGCGCTTTGAGGGCGCCAACCGCGGCCGTCACTCCCACGAGCACTAGAACGCGCGCCAAAGCGGCCGACTTGTCGCTCGCGGCAATGCCGTCTACGACCGCGTCCACCGTGAGCTTCACCAGATACAGCACTACGAGCGGCATCACCCCCTGGATGAAGGTGAGGAAGCCGTTGGCAACGGCAAGTCCGCGCCCTGCGCGCCACACGAGGCTCGCGCCGCGGAGTAGATCGCGAACGGAGGGTTGCGGACCGTCGCGGGTGCTGTCGGGGTCTTGAGCGGCTTGGCTTTCTGTGTGTTTGGGCATCATTGTCGGGAGCCGCGACTCGGCCACTCGAGTCGATCGGCATCCCCATCGTTCGCTAATGAGCTGGTCTGCTCAGCCCGTCGGCCTTCGGGTTGCCGATCCCGTCACCCCGCCGCGGACCCCTCTACCCACTACACGCCATCGCGGTCCCGGCGTTGTTGTTGTCGTAGAGACCGCCCTGCCTGCTTGTCCGGTCGAGACGGCGTGCGCAACACACAAGGACCGTGCGAGCAGACCGGGGGCCCGCTGACCCCCGGAATGCACCCGAGTCTACGGTCCGGAGCATCGAAGTGCCGCCCGCTGAACACGTGCAGGCCTTCTGCACAAGCCCATCCCGAGCCGCCAAGATCGACGAGACGGGGCTTCTCGTAGTTCAGCTTGCCACTCATGGACTGAGCCTCCATGTGGCCGCGTTGCTGTGGCCTCCGTGGCGAGAGGGGGCATCGGCGTCGCAGTACACCAAGAACCGAGGCGCCAACTACAGCGCACCATCGTTCGAGCGCAATCGGCCTCGAGAATCTCGCGCCACGCTCGTCTCGAGCGTGGGTGCTGTGGTGCCCGAAAGGCCCATGCGCGAGACGGGCATGACACATACGCCATCTTCATCGTTTCTGGGTGCCGCGACTGCGGGATGGGCGACTGCTCCGCACCCTTCTGCCAGGCACCGCTGCAGCCAGCAACTCCGGTCAAAAACGGCCCTGTGAGTGACCCGTGCAAGTCGCCTCCACAGAAGGGTCGTTCGTCCTCCAGCAGAACGTTAGTGACCGCACAGCGGTTGACCTCCTCGGACAACGCCGGCCTCTACGGGCAGTTCCCGACTGCTGTTACCCGCGCCTGCGAACGCCTGTAGTGCTGGTACCTCGGATTGCCGCGGCTCGGGATCCCCAGAGCCAGAGGCATTGGTGCCCTCACCGCTGGAGCAGGAGACGTCACACCGCGCTGCCCTCATGCCCCGCCGGGACGGGCCTCCACAACAACAAGCAGAAGCAGGAACTGGCGCCGGGAACAGCGAAGCCAGGCTGCGAGCAAAGGACTGCAGTCGTTTGTGGGTTCCACTATCGCGCCGGTGCAGGCGCCCAGGACGAGTCCTCCGATGGCGAGTATCCGTCTGCTGATGGTCGATGATGACGAGGACCTCTGCGAGCTCGCCAAGCGAAGGTTCACCAAAGAGGGATACGAGTTGACGGTTGCGTCCACGGGAGCCGAGGGTCTGCGGATCCTGCGCGAGGCAAAACCATCCGCGATCATCCTCGATGTGGGTCTCCCCGATACTGACGGTGTAACGCTCTGTCGGGAAGTGCGCAGGATGAGCGAGGCGCCCATCCTCATGCTCACGGCCGACGTCTCCGCCACGACCGCGGTGGAGACGCTGGAACTGGGCGCGACCGACTATGTGCGAAAGCCCGTTGACCTGGGTGAGCTTGTCGCTCGCGTGCGTGCGGCACTGCGACCCGTCCACCCTCCGGCCGTTGATAGGGGGCCTGTCAGTGTAGGACCGTTGCGGTTGCACGAGGCCTACGGTGTGGCTTCGTACGGGGGGAAGGACATCGGGCTATCGGCCTCCGAAGTGAAGGTCCTTGGCTTCATGGCTCGGCGGCCCGGTACCGTCCTCTCAAAAGCTCACCTGCTGCGGGCGCTGTGGGAGGGTGAGAGGGACCCGCATCTGATACACGCCCACATCTCCAACATCCGCCGGAAGCTGCGCGGAGCCGGCTGCGAGACCGAGACCATTCGCACCGTTCACACGGCAGGCTACGTGTTCGTGCCGCCCGACGAGGACCAGCGAGGCGACGGGGCATAGCCCACCTCACCTGCCGCCTCCACCTCTTGCCGTTCCGCCAGCCCCAAGCTGCTGTGGTACCCCCACCGATGGCCGCAGATAGGAACGGTCAAGCGCGCCGGTTGAGCGAGACGGGCATGCGCGGATCGTCCGTCGTTCACGGATGTGAGGACCGAACCGACGCAGGGATGGCGGTTGGGGGGATCTACTCGACCGCGCGCCGCTCCTCGGCCAGTCGAGCGGCACACGTCTTGGCCCGGATGTCCATGGCGAGGTGAACCACTGCGGCGACCGGGATCAGCACCAGCCAGACATGGGGACCACTCACCACCGCCACCAAGTGCACGACCATCACCACAGCTCCGCCCACGTAGAACGGGAGTACCGTCCATGAGAGGTTGTCGGACCACACCTGCAGGATGCTCTTCTGCCCGTCGGCTGATGCCATCAGCGCGAAGCCCATGGAGTTCACCATGTAGTAGAGCCCGATGACAACGAAGACCGACAGGACGCCCGACGCGACCCCCAGATCGCTGCAGACTGCCTCCAGCCAGCCGTGAGCCCAGCCTGCTGTGCCCGCCGAAATCACGATGCCGCTGAGCGCCGCCAGAACTACCACCGGCCTGGGCCGGCGTTGCCGAGGGCACAACAGAGTGCCACTCAGGGCACTCAAGGCGCCGGCGACGATCCCTGCCAGAGGACCAAGCTCCACCAGGGTGGCAAACACGAACACGAAGCCGACGCTCACGGTCCCTAGCGTCGGGGATAGGCGTATGGTCCGCGAGGCAAGTAGACATGCCGCCAGCGAGAACCCGGTTACTTCGTACCACGCCGGGAGCTGGCCATAGTGAGCTGTGGCGCCCGCAAGCGCGGCGGCCACGGCCCCCATGCCGACTGCATAGGCAGCCTGTCTCCTTGGAGTGACACCATCCATATCTGCACCTGGCAACGTTATACCATGCCCACTGCCAGTTAGCCCGCTCAATTGCTCTCCAGTCCGCTCAATCGCGCTCAAGCCGACGGCCGAGGACTGGTCAGGCGGCGCTGGCGGCTCGGAGACTGCTATTCACCCACGCCTCGCCTATCGCCGCAGCGGCGCGCAAAGGCCCGAATCTGGGCTCTTCTGCCGCCTTGAGGATAATTGACCGGAACCGACTTTCATTGAACGAGGCCCGCCGTTACGGCGGTGGTAGGGAGCCCCCTGGGTGCTCACATGACCACCACTATCGGCCGACCAGCCTCCCTACCTCGCCACGGCGATCAGCGCGTTCCACGGGCCCCGTCACTCCGTGAGGTGACACGCGAGGTGGGGAGTCGGAAGACGCCCGGCCCGACAGGAGGCGTGTCCAAGATGAGGAGCTCAACTGTGCTGCTATTGGTGAGTAGTGCCACCGTGTTAACAGCGAGTTCGGCCATGGCAGACGAGGTCACGAGTCACGAAGTGCAGGTGTGTGTCCATCCGTTCAGCGCCATCACGGTGGAAGGTGCCGATGTCGCTCTGGTGATGAACGGTCCGGTGGGGGAGGCCCAGTCAGCAATCCATGGTGGGGAGTGCCGTCTCCACTGGATGACCAATCAAGAAGGGCAGAAGATAACCGTAGCAAGCAGTGTCGTCTCGTCAAAGGTCGCGCTGACAGTAGAGGCGGTCAGTGTCACCGGCGGGACGCCCGTCGGTGAGGTCCCAGTGAGCGCGGCCTCTCAGGATCTCGTGACCGGGCTAACGAGAGGCATTGGGGGATGTGATGTGAGGTACGTGGCCCACGCCACGGGGCTCACGCCCCCCGAATGCGACGTCCACTTCCTCACGTACACGATCACCGGCGGGCAGTGAGCGCCCGGACCGACGCGCGACCTGGTAGCAGTCCCGAGGCGCGAGGCAGGCATCGGCTCGCCGCGGTCTGCGCCGCCCGCCTACGCACGACCTCTCGAGGCGTGCTGTCCCAAGCCGATGGCAGCGCGATGCTCCCAGCAGGTGGACCATTGCAGCGCCTCAGTGGAAGCGCCTGCCGGGTGGACGGAACCACAGTCAGCTGGTGAAGGGCTCCGGGTGTAGCCCCCATTTTTTCATGTAGATTAGTGGTATAGCCGTGGTAGATCACCCCTGACCGGCCATCTGTTGAGCGGGGGCCCGAACTTGTGATCTCAACCCAAGTCCAGTCAGGGGCCAAGTGCCGGACCGATGTCGCGAGAGTTCCGTCGCCAAGGACGGGGCCTCACTGCGTCCCGCGGCGAGCGACTCGGCGATGGCCAGCCCGTCTGACAGTGGTGGCGAGATGGCCCTCACGGTGCGCCTGGGTGTCCAGGGGGCACCCAAGCTGCCATCTGGGCGCGTCTGCACGACGGCATTGGGCGCGACCGGCGATTGGCAGGGCGCTCCGGACAAACATGAGGCGCGGGGAAGAACGTGGGAGTACACGTAGTTCCCGCAAGGCGCAACTCGGCGGGGAGGCGAGGTCACGACACGTCCGACCTCTGACCGTTGGGGCACGCTTCATCTTCGGATGCAATGCAACCAGTCTGTTTGCGTACCCGACCTCACTCAACATCGCTCCCACCGCAGACCTGATGGAGGCGCGGACCCTGCGCATCGAGGTGGAATCGGACGGCGACCCGACGCCGTTCTCCGATGACTCCGCACTTCAGGTCTACACGCAGCTCGGCAGCACCGATCGTCTCGAGGTCGGGTCCGATGTTGTAGACGTGGACTTCGACTCGCAGTACCAGTCCACAGCCAAGTGGCTCGCCGTGCCCGAGTCAGACGATGGGCCAGCCGTGGCGATAGGCCTGCTTGACATGACCAACTCAGGGCCGCTGTCCGACTGGTATGTTGTCCTGTCGAAGGACGTCGGGGAAGTCCGGTTGCACGGTGGCTGTCTCAGTGATGGCGCAGGCCGGGGCATGGTCGGGATGGAGTACTGGCCGACAGAGCGCACGGGCTTGCTCGCGGACTGGATGACCGGTCCCGAAGCTCACTTGGCTGGAGGCATCTACCACGACGTTGGAGACGGCTTCGGCGGGTCCGTCTACTACGCCCGTAACAACACCCGCGCTGACGGGGACTTCGCAGGGCTGAACTTCTGCTGGGAGGGTGCCTGGTAGAGGGCAGGGCCAACACCCAGAGGTGCAGAGGCACATGTCTCTCCGGATGAAGGTCGCACTGATCCTGCTCAACGTTTGCGCTCTGTACTGCGTTGCGGTGGTTGTCGTTGAGCGCACGATCAGTCAACCGAGCTTCGCGGAGCTGGAACGCGAGGAAGCCAAGAAGGACCTGGAGCGCTGCGTTCAGGCTATTGACAGGGAGCTTCACCATCTGGACCTGTTGTGCTTCGACTGGTCGGCGTGGGACGATACGTATCGGTTCGTCCAGGACGGCGACCAGGGCTACGTTGACACGAACCTGGTTGCCAGCACGTTCACGCTGAACGACCTGAGCTTGCTCTACGTGTTCGACCTGACGGGGCGTCTGGTCTGGGGGAAGGCGATTGACCTGGAGACAGAGGAAGCGATCGCGTTGGAGGCCCTCCCCATGGGTCACCGGTCAGCGGACCATCCGTTCCTCCACCATGAGGAGCCCGGCAGTTCCATCACCGGTGTTCAGATGACGGAACGCGGCCCCATGCTCCTCTCGTCGCGGCCGATCGTCACCAGCGAGAGGGAGGGCCCCATCCGGGGCACGCTCTTGATGGGCCGGTTCCTGACCGACAGGCTGGTAACCACGCTCGCCCAGCAGACGCGGGTTGACATGACGGCCCTGCCTCTGACCGGCCAGTCAGCAGTGTGGAGCGCGAGGCAACCTTCGGATGGCGTGACGAGGGACGCCATCCCAGTGCTCGTGTCGGAAGAACGCGATGGCTACCTGCGGGTGTCGACGACGTACCCCAACACGGACGCCGAGCCGGTCCTGCTTGTGCAAGCGGACGTCCCTAGAGACATCATGGCCCGGGGGCGGTCTGCCATGCGGTCTGCGGTGTTCTCGCTGGCGATTGCGGGGGCCTCGGCTCTACTCGTCATGCTATTGGTCTCACAACGCACCGTAGTCGCGCCCATAGTGGCTCTCACACGGCACGCGACACGCATTGGGCAGAGCGGCGATCTGGACGCTCGTCTATCCGCCGATCGCGATGACGAGATCGGCGCTCTAGCGAACGAGTTCAACCAGATGCTGGAGCACCTCTCAGAGGCACGTCGAAGGTTGCTGGAGGAGTCGTACCGTTCGGGCAAGGCGGACATGATTGCCGGGGCGCTCCACAACGTCCGGAACGCGCTCGGACCCGTGATGGTGGATGTGGATGAACTCCGCGCCAGGCTGTCTGAGATGCACATGGACCGGATCGAGGCGGCCCTCGCCGAGCTGGCTGGCAGCAATGGTCCGCCGAAGCGAAGACGTGAACTGCTGGCGTACGTTCAACTCGCCACGAAGCGCCTCGTCCATCTGGCGCAGGACATGCCCGAGCATCTCGCACGGATCTCGCAGCAGGTTGCCTGGATCCAGCAGATGCTGACGCAGGAGGAGGAGGCCAGCCGAGGGACGCCTGTCCTGGAGTCACTACAACTGGACGAGATGGTACGCGATGCAGTCGAGCTTGCGCGGGACAGGTGCCGCGCCACTCTACACGTGGCATCGGATCCGAGCCTGGCCCGCATCGGTCCGGTCAGGGCGGCGCGAATGGGGCTTCTCCAGGTCATGGGCAACCTGCTGACCAATGCGGCCGAGGCAAAGCCCACCGACCGCGACGATGGGGTCCAGGTGGATATCAGCGCGGGTGTCGAACGAGACAACGGGACAGACCTGGCCCACATCAGGGTCCGAGACGACGGCTGCGGGATCGACCCAGCGCTTCTGGATCGTGTCTTCGAGCGCGGGTTTTCGACCAAGGCGAGGTCATGGGGTCTCGGCTTGCACTGGTCTGCCAATGCCGTGGCCGCGATGGGCGGCCGGATATATGTGGAGAGCGAGGGAGCTGACAGGGGCACTTGCGTACACGTGCTCCTGCCAAAAGCAAACTGAATCCCACGTTGCCCAAGGAGGGCGGAACCGATGTCCACCGTGGCGGTAGACTGCGCACGCATTCTGGCGGTCGACGATGAACCGACAATGCTGGATGTGTACCGGCGAGTCTTCTCGCCCGGCTCGTCCGATCACCCTGAGAACGCACGCCTGGACGAGTTGGAGACCCGGCTGTTCTCGGATAACGCGGAGAGGACAGAGCGGCAGCACTTCGATTTGGAGTGCTGCAGCCAGGCGGACGAGGCAGTCGAGGCGGTTCGTCGGGCAGTCGCCGAGGGGCGTCCGTTTTCCGTGGCCATCTTCGATGTCAGGATGCCGCCGGGGCCGGAGGGTATCTGGGCCGCAGAGCAGGCGCGGGCCATCGACCCGCGCCTGGAGATCGTGATCGCAACGGCCTACTCCGATCTGGACCCCGATGGGATCGCCAGCCGTGTGCCCCCCGCCGAGCAGCTCTTCTACGTACAGAAACCCGTAGCGCCGAAGGCAGTGCGCCGGCTGGCGACCTCGCTCACGGCGAAGTGGCAGGCCGGCCAGGCGGCGCGGCAGGCGCAAGCGGAGTTGGAGCAAGCTAACGAGGCGCTCACGCGCGAGATAGAGGACCGCAGAGAGGCCGAACAAGCGGTTCGCAGAAGCGAAGCGCTCTTGAGTGGCGTTCTTGCGGCGGCGCCGTCAGGGGTCGGCATGGTCCGCGACCGGGTCATCCAGTGGGGCAACGAACGTCTTGAGGAGATGACCGGGTACACCAAGGCAGAGCTGGTAGGGCAGGACGCGAGGCTGCTCTACCCGGACGATGAGGAATTCGGCCACGTCGGGGCGGCGTACGCCCAACTGGAGGGTAGCCGGACGGCCTCGATCGAGACGCGCTGGAGGCGCAAGGACGGGAGCGTCATCGACGTGATGCTGGGCGCTTCATACCTGGATCCCGCGGACCGGTTGGCCGGTGTGGCCTTCACAGCTACCGACATCACCGATCGCAAGCGGGCGGAGCAGGCTCTCCGCGACAGCGAGCACCGGTACCGGGCCCTGTTTGAGAACCTCAATGACGCTGCATTCCTTGCGGATCGGGAGACGGGCATCATCGTCGAGACGAACCGGCGAGCCGAGGATCTGCTCAGAAGGCCTCGCCACGGGATCATCGGCATGCACCAGAGCGAGATCCACCCGCCTGAGAAGGCGGGGGAGTACCGTCGGCGATTCCACGAGCATGCCAAGGTGTCGCACCTTGCCCCGCACGAAGGGGAAGTGATGGCAAGCGACGGCACGGTCGTTCCGGT
>CBFDAZ010000036.1:0-16738 GCA_965602825.1 uncultured bacterium | reverse complement strand
TGGTCCGAGTGCGAGGCATTGTCCAGGGGGTCGGCTTCCGGCCCTTCATCCACCGCCTCGCCAGGCGCCATGCGCTTGCCGGATCGGTGCTGAACTACGCGGGTGGCGTGGACATCGAGATTGAGGGGGCGGCTTCCGGCTTGCGCGGGTTCGTCGATGACCTGCGGCGCGATAAACCTCCGATCTCGGTCATCGAACAGGTTACCACCTCCCAACTGGACCCGATCGGGGACACCTCGTTCCGGATCCTGCCGAGCCGCGACGGCGAGTCGGGACCGATCCTGGTGTCTCCCGACGTCGCGATTTGCCCGGAGTGCGAGCGCGAGCTCCGCGATCCGCGAGACCGGCGCCACCGCCATCCCTTCGTCAACTGCACCAACTGCGGCCCTCGTTTCACCATCATCCGGGACATGCCATACGACCGCCCGCTCACCAGCATGGCACCCTTCCCCATGTGTGCGCAGTGCCAGGCTGAGTACGGCAACATCGATGATCGCCGCTTCCACGCGCAGCCGGTGGCCTGCCCCGATTGCGGGCCGACGCTGGCATTCCGGGGTGAGGGCGCTGACCTGTCAGGGGAAGCGGCGCTCGCCGCGGCAGTTGAGGCCTTGTGTGCGGGAGAAGTCGTCGCTGTCAAAGGCCTCGGAGGCTTCCACCTCGCCTGCGACGCGACCGATGAGGATGCGGTGCGGCGGCTGCGCGAGCGCAAGGGGCGCGAGGAGAAGCCCCTGGCACTGATGGCGCCCGACCTCGATGCCGTTCGGCGGTTCTGCGAAGTGCCGGAGTACCCCCTCGACCTGCTCGAAGGTCCGCAGAAGCCCATCTGCCTTCTGCCGAAGCTGCCGGAGAACCCCATCGCTTCTGCTGTTGCGCCCGACAGCGCTTGCTTCGGTGTGATGCTGCCGTACACGCCGCTCCACCGACTGCTCCTCGATGACAGCAAGCTGACAGCCATCGTGTTGACCAGCGGGAACCTCTCGGACGAACCATTGGCGACGCGCAACCAAGAAGCCGTCGAGCGCCTGGGGCACATCGCGGACGCCTACCTGTATCATGACCGCGAGATCCTGGTCGGCTGCGACGATTCCGTCGTGCGGCCAACCAGCGCCGGTACGATCGTGATGCGGCGGGCGCGCGGCCTCGCGCCGTTCCCGGTCCGGCTGCCCGGGCCGCAGACGCCCGTGCTGGCACTCGGCGCGCACCTCAAGAGCACCGTCTGCATCGTCAAAGACGACTATGCCTTCCCCAGCCAGCACTTGGGCGACCTGGACGACGCCGAGACGCTGGCCTTCATGGAGCGGTCGGTCGAGCACATGATGTCTGTCCTGCGGATGGAGCCGGAAGCCATCGCCTGCGACCTGCACCCGGACTACCTGTCCACTCAGCACGCAGAGCGCCTGGCCCATCAGCGGGGGATTCCCCTCGTGCGCGTCCAGCACCACCACGCGCACATCGTGAGTGCCATGGCCGAGCAGGGCATCACCGAGCCTGTCGTCGGGGTCGCTTGCGATGGCACCGGCCTGGGCGACGACGGGACGGTGTGGGGTTGTGAGGTGATGATCGCGGACGCGTCCGACTACGAGCGCCGGGGGCACCTGCGAACGGTCCCGCTCCCCGGTGGCGACCGGGCAGTTCGAGAGCCCTGGCGGATGGCAGCCGTCTACCTCCAGGCGGCCTTCGGCGCCGACTCCGTGGACGAGTTGGCGCTCGGGTTCTGCCGCGAGCTGGATCGGGAGGCGTGGGCTCTGCTGCGGGGAATGATCGAAACGGGCACGAACGCCCCGCTGGCGTCGAGCGCCGGGCGCCTGTTCGACGCTGTGGCAGCCCTGGCGGGGGTACAGAAGGTCTGCAGCTACGAAGGGCAGGCAGCCATCCGGTTGGAGGCGTGTGCCGAAGCGACCGACCGCGTCTACCCCTTCGAGGTAACGGACCGCGGTGGGATGCTGGTCATGGACCCCCTCCCTGCAATCCGCGGCATCGTCGAAGACCTTCAGCGCGGACAGAGCGCCGGACAGGTGAGTGGCGCCTTCCACAACACCTTCGTTCAGATGCTGGCAGACGCCGCTCGCGAGACCGCGCGCAGCAGCGGACTCGCCCATGTCGCCTTGAGCGGCGGGACGTTCCAGAATGAGTGGGTTCTCACCGGCCTCTGCAGGGCGCTTCGGGAGGCGGGCCTGGAGCCGGTGGTGCACGAGCAGATTCCCTGCAACGATGGCGGCCTGTCGCTCGGGCAAGCGGTGGTTGCGGGCGAGCGCCTGAGGTAACCAACCATGTGTGTCGCGGTGCCGGGCAGAGTGGAATCGATCGAGGACGTGGTCGCTGTCGTGGACGTGGGCGGTGCGACGGTCAGGACTCGCATCGATCTCGTGCCGGACGTGACCGTCGGCGAATATGTATTGGTCCACGCCGGCTTCGCCCTCGACAAGCTGGACGAGGAAGATGCGCTGGAGACCCTGCGCCTGCTGGCGGAGGCCGATCGCCTCTACCGGGCTGGCCTGGATGAGGACGAGGCATGACTTCTTTCCCGACCGCGTCCGGCGAGATGCTCGAGGGGCTCATCTCCGAGTGCCGCAGGCTGGCCGCGAGGGCTGCTGACCGTGTGGGCGGGCGGGTTCACCTGATGGAGGTGTGCGGAACGCACTCGCACGCTATCGCACGGTACGGTATCCGAAAGCTGTTAGGAGAGCACCTTCGTCTCGTCTCGGGGCCGGGCTGCCCCGTGTGTGTTACGAGCGCTGGTCAGATCGACCTCTGCATCGAGATCGCCCAGAGGGATGACGTCATCCTGGCCACCTTCGGCGACATGGTGCGGGTGCCGGGCTCCCGCGCCAGCCTCGCCGACGTCCGCGCGTGTGGCGCGAGGATCAAAGTGGTCTATTCCCCCATGGAAGTCGTCTCGCTGGCACAGCAGAACCCCGAGGCTGTGGTCGTCATGGCGGCGGTCGGCTTCGAGACAACGGCCCCCGCCATCGCCTGCATGTTGCAGGAGGCTCGGCGCCTCGGTGCCGCCAACGTTTCGGTCTTGTGCGCGCACAAGCTGATCCCGCCGGCCATGCGCGCCTTGCTACAGTCAGACGACGTCGCCCTCCATGGTTTCATCTGCCCGGGTCATGTCAGTGTCGTCATCGGCTCCAACGCCTACCGCGAAGTCGCGGAGCAGCAACTTGTCCCGTGTGTAGTGGCAGGTTTCGAGCCAGCGGACATCCTCTTGGCCGTTCGCGCGCTTCTTCGGCAGATTGCCACTGGTGAGGCGAAGGTCGAGAACGCATACGGCAGGGCCGTTCAGGACGAGGGCAACCGGCGTGCTGTAGAAGCCATCTACTCGGTTTTCGATGTTTCTGAGGCCACGTGGCGAGGGCTAGGTGTTATTCCGGACAGCGGACTTGCGCTCCGCGATGGATGGGGCGCGTACGGCGTGATGGATCGCTTCGGCCTGACCGTGCCGGACTCACGCGAGCATCCGGCCTGTCACTGCGGAGAGATCCTGCGCGGCGTGATGCTGCCTGCTGAGTGCGCTGCCTTCGGGAAGGCTTGCACCCCCGCCCGGCCGCTCGGCCCGTGCATGGTGTCATCGGAAGGCGCATGCGCGGCTGAGTATCGTTACCAGGCCGCCTGAACCAACGCGGAAAGACGATAGGTGTGTGTGATGCCCGACCAAACCGATACCGGTTCCCGAGTGCTTCTGGGCCACGGCGGCGGCGGACGCCTCATGCAGGAGTTGGTCGCCCAATCGCTCGAGCTCCTCGGACCGGCCAACGGCGTCGCTGAGCTGAACGATGCGGCCTACTGGGACACGCCGAGCGGCGACCGGATCGCCCTGACCACCGACTCGTTCGTCGTCTCGCCGCTGGTGTTCCCGGGCGGCGATCTGGGTCGGCTGGCGGTCTGCGGCACGGTCAATGACTTGGCCTGCATGGGTGCTCAGCCCGTCGGACTCAGCCTCAGCCTGGTCATCGAGGAAGGGCTCGACCGGGAGACCCTCGCGCAGGTCGCGGCATCGGTCCGCGGTGCGTGCGAAGAGGCAGGCACACAGATCGTCACCGGCGACACCAAGGTCGTCGAACGCGGCGCAGCCGACGGCCTCTTCGTCAACACGGCCGGCCTGGGCCTCGTCCCGGGCGGCGTGCGACTGGGTGGGGAGAGAGCGCGACAGGGAGACGTGCTGCTGCTCAACGGCCCGGTGGCGGACCACGCCCTCGCCGTTCTGGCGGCCCGGCAGGAGCTCCCCCTGAAGGGCGACTTCCGCAGCGACTGCGCGCCTCTGAACGGCCTTACGGCTGCCATGCTCGAGGTCGGCGGCGATGGGGTGCATGTGCTCCGCGATCTCACCCGGGGTGGCCTGGCCGCAGCCCTGAACGAGATCGCTACACAGTCGCGGAAGCACATCGAGATCGTCGAGGACCTCGTTCCCATCAGGGCGGCGGCCAGGGCTGCCTGCGACCTGCTGGGGTACGATCCGCTGACGATGGCCAACGAAGGCAAGCTCGTCGCCTTCGTCGCGCCCGACCGGGCCGACGCTGTGCTGGCGGCCATGAGGGCCCACGAACGGGGACACGACGCCGTGGTGATCGGAGAGGTCAAGGACAACGCTCAAGGACGTGTCACGGCAAAGACGGCGCTCGGCCCGGCACGCATTGTCGATCTGCCGAGCGGCGAGCTGCTGCCCAGGATCTGTTGAGAGTGACGCGCCCTCGTGGTGCGTCACCAATCCCATGCCTCACTTCTATCAGGAGGGCGCAGAGAATGGCGCTTCGCGTTATGCAGAAGGAGGCTCTGAAGACTCTCGTCGATGCACTGATCCAAGAGCAGAAGGTTGTCGGACCCAAGCGCCTCAGGAACCAGTTTGCTTTCGACGAGATCAAGAGCTCTGACGAGTTAGTTCTCGAGTACCCTACGACAGTCTTGCCACCCAAAAACTGGTTGCTCCCGGCCGACGAGCGGCTGGTCGAGTTCACGCTCGGGGAGCAGCCGGAGGCAAAGCCGGTCATCGAGGCCGAGCCCGTGGTGCTCTTCGGATTGCACCCGTGCGACATCGCCGGGATTGAGTGTCTGGATCAGGCCATGGCTGAGGGCAACCCGGACCCCAACTACCTGGCACGTCGGGAGCAGGTGACGATCGTTGGCACTGAGTGCACCCCTGACGAGTCCTGCCACTGCACCTTCGTTGGCACCGCCACCGCCGATTCCGGCTACGATGTCTTCCTGACCGACATCGGCGACGCGTACGTCGTTGACGTGGCCACCGACAAGGGCAAGGACCTGATGGACAAGGTGGAGACCCAGCCCGCTGATGCGGCCCAGTTGGCGGCCATGAAGGAAGTCCAGGCCAACAAAGTAGAGCAGGTCCAGTGCGAACTCAACGGCGATATACGCCTTCTGCCGCTGGTGATGACCAAGGCGGGCGGTAGCTCGGTGTGGGCGAAGCACGCCGAGTCCTGCTTCAAGTGCGGCTCGTGCAACCTTGTCTGCCCCACGTGCTACTGCTTCGATGTCGCCGATCGCGTGAACCTCGATTTGCAGTCGGGCTCGCGCAGCCGGACGTGGGATGGCTGCATGCTCGACCCCTTCGCCGCAGTGGCAACTGGCGAAAACTTTCGGGAAGAGAAAAGCCACCGCCTGTTCCATCGAATCTCGCGGAAGTTCCACTACCAGTACACGAAGCATGGCCAGCCGCACTGCACGGGTTGTGGCCGCTGTGTCCGAGCGTGCGTTGCGGGAATCAACCAGTTCGAGGTCATTCGTGATCTCCTGGCGGAGCAGGCGGAAGGAGTCACCCATGGTAGCTGAGACAACACACCAAGAAGCCCTGTACGTCCCCGAGTTCGCTACGATCAAGGCGACTGAGCCGATGGCAGTCACTGAGCGCCATCTCAGACTCGAACTCGACAGCGGAGAGAGTCTCGGACATCAGCCCGGGCAGTTCGTTCAGGTGTCCGTGCTCGGCATCGGGGAAGCGCCGATCTCCGTCTCCTCCGGGCCCCGTCCGGACCCCTCCTTCGAGTTGGTCGTCCGGGCTTGCGGCAACGTCACCAACGCCATCCACGGGCTCCAGGCGGACGCCAAGATCGGCATCCGCGGGCCCTTCGGGAACGGCTTTGACGTGGACAGCATGAAGGGGAAGGACTTGCTGATGGTCGCGGGCGGCATCGGGCTCGTCCCCATGCGGTCCCTGATCCATTCGGTCCTGCAGAACCGGGGCGACTTCGGCGAGGTCAGCATCCTCTTCGGCTGCAAGACGCCCGAGGAGCGCCTCTTCCTGGACGAGCTCGACACCTGGCGCCAGCGGTCCGACGTCAAGCTCCACGAGACCGTGGACAAGCCGCACCCCGACTGGGACGGTCACGTCGGCGTCATCACCACCCTCTTCCCGAAGCTCGACATCACCAGCCCCAAGGATACAGTCGCCGTCATCGTCGGGCCGCCGATCATGTATCGCTTCGTGCTTATCGAGTGCCTGAACGCGGGCATCGACGAGGAGAGCATCGTCATGTCGCTCGAGCGGCACATGAAATGCGGCGTCGGCAAGTGCGGTCACTGTCAGATCAACCAGAAGTACGTGTGCCAGGACGGCCCCGTCTTCACCTACGCCGAGGCCCGGCACCTGAAGGAGGCCATTTGATGAAGCCGCGTATCGGCATCTTCAGCTTCACCTGTTGCGAGGGGTGCTCCCTGGCAATACTGGAGTGTGAGAACGAACTGCTGGACATCCTCAACATCGTGGACGTGGTCAACTTCCGCGAGGGGATGACTGAGAAGAGCGAAGACGTGGACATCGCCTTCGTTGACGGCAGTCTCTCGACACGGCGCGACGTTGAGCACATGAAAGAGATCCGGGCGTTCTCCAAGGTCGTTGTCGCCATCGGCGCCTGCGCCCACACCGGCGGCGTCAACGCGATGAAGAATAACCTGGACCTCGCTGGCGCGAAGAAGTACGTCTACGGCGACAAGGCCGAGCACTTCGACTCCATTCCGGCCCGGCCTCTCAGCGCCGAGGTCAAGGTGGAATACGCGCTTCCGGGTTGCCCGCTCGACCGCGACGAGTTCCTGCGGCTGGTCGCCGACGTGGCGCAGGGCAAGGAGTTCCGGCTCCCCAACTATCCGGTCTGCGTGGAGTGCAAGAAGAAAGGCAACGTCTGCCTGTACGACCAGGGCATGGACTGCATGGGCGTGGTTGCGCGTGCCGGTTGCGGCGCCATTTGCCCGAGCTTTGGCGACCCCTGTGAGGCCTGCCGAGGGTTCGTCGATGATCCCAACACCCAGGCCCACGAAGAGGTGCTGCAGAAGGCCGGTCGTACGGTCGAGGAGATCATGCACCGGTACACGCGCTACAACTCGTTCAAGCCCGAGCACGCGCAGGACGTCTGAAGGCGCGGACTGGGACTGAAAACCACCGCCGAGGTGTGCACATACATGGCACAGCAAGACCTGGACATCAACATTCAGAACGTCACACGTGTCGAGGGCCACGGCAACATCGTGGTCAACGTCAAGAACGGCAACCTCGAGAAGTGCGACCTTGAGATCACCGAGTCACCTCGCCTGTTCGAGGCAATGCTCAGGGCTCGCCCGTTCCCCGATGCGGTGCACATCACGTGTCGCATCTGCGGTATCTGCTCGGCAGGCCACACCAACGCCTCCGTTCGGGCGATGGAGAATGCGCTCGGCCTGACGGTGTCCGAACAGACCGTGCTCCTGCGCAGACTGATGTTACATGGCGAGCACCTGCAGAGCCATTACCTCCATGTCCTCTTCCTCGCGGCACCCGACTTCCTGGGTGTGGGGAGCGTCTTCCCCCTCGTTGAGACTCACCCGGATGTCGTGAAGACGGCTCTCCGCCTGAAGCGCCTGGCCAACGACATCTGCTGCGTCGTCGGTGGCCGGCACATCATGCCGATCTCGCTGCGAGCGGGCGGTTTCACGAAGGTCCCGGCGGCCGAGGAGCTCAAGGCACTGCGAGACAGGCTCGAGGCATCGCTTGAGGACGCACAGGCCTGTGTCGATCTGATGGCGACCTTCGAGAACCCCTCGCTCGAACGCCCCGAGATGGAGTACATCGCCGTGCACAAGCCGGGCACGTACGCCATCTACGAGGGCGACATCAAGTCCAGCCACGGCACGATCGTGCCGGAGCAGGATTACCGGCAACTCATCCACGAGGACGTGGTGCTTCACTCGACGGGCAAGCACGCCGCCACCGACGACGGTGCCTACATGGTGGGTGCCCTGGCGCGCTACGCCGTTAACCACGAGTGGCTGCGGCCCGAATCGAAGGCGGCGGCTGAGAAGATGGGCCTGACGCCGGAGTGCAAGAACTCCTTCTTCAACAACCAGGCCCAGCTCGTCGAGTGCGTGGAGTTCACTCTGGACGCCATCGACATCATCGACCAACTCCTCCAAACCGGCCTCGACTACGATGACATCGTCGGGGCGAACGTGGACTCGGTTGACTGGCAGCCGGGACAGGGCGCCGCCGCCGTCGAGGTTCCTCGCGGCATGCTGATTCACGACTACACCGTGGGCGAGGACGGGTCGATCACCGACTCGAATCTGGTCATCCCAACGAACCAGAACTTCAACAACATCGAGCACGACATGCGGAAGATGGTGCCCGAGGTCCTCGACAAGCCGCAGGACGAGATCGCTCTGCTGCTCGAGATGCTGGTGCGGGCCTACGATCCATGCATCTCCTGCTCGGTGCATCTGCTCGATGTGGCATTCGTGGAGTAGGCAAGTGAGCGGATCGGCGATGGACGACAGGCGGACGCTCGTCATTGGCGTGGGCAACACGCTGCGGGGTGACGACGGCGTGGGTGTTCACGTCGCCCGGGCGCTGGCGTGCCAGCCGCTGCCGGAGAATGTAGAGGTCCTCGACGGCGGAACTGAGGGCCTCAACCTGCTCTTCGAGATGGAGCGGGCCGCCCGCGTCCTGCTGATCGATGCCGCTGACATGCAGCAACCGCCGGGAGAGGCCAGGACGTTTGACGCCGCGCAGATTGAGCGGGGCACGAAGCTCCGCTTCTCATCACTGCACGGGATGGGCGTTGCAGAAGTCCTGAAGTTGGCTCGATCCGTCGGTGTCGAACCCGAAGTGACCGTTCTAGCCATTCAGCCAGTCGACGTCGGTCTCCGGGATGGCCTGTCAGAGACGCTGACCGCCAGGGTCCCGGAGTACGTCGAGTTGGCAAAAGGACTGCTTGCGTCCGACCGGGAAACCTGATTTGTCCGTGGACGCTGGACAAGGGAGTGACAGAATTGGCGAAGATACTCGTCGTTGACGATGATCCTGATATCGTAGAGGCGATGCGGCTGGTCCTTGAGGGCAAGGACCACCACGTTGCCACGGCCAGCAATGCAGCCGAGGGCGAGCAGAAGACCCTGGAGTTCAGGCCCGACCTGATCCTGTTGGACATCATGATGCCGGAGGGCACGGAGGGCTTCCAGTTCGTGTGGAAGCTCCGCAATGAGATGGCAGAAGAGGTTCGGGCTACCAAGATCCTCGTGTTGTCTGCCATCCACTCCAAGGTTGATCTCAGGTTCTACCCCGAGGAGTCGGATGGCACCTACGAGCCGGGCGAGTACCTGCCGGTCGAGGGCTTCATCGACAAACCGGCGGCGCCTCAAGAATTGCTGAGCAAGGTGGACGAAGTGCTGGCCGCAGACTAAGCGAGGGACGTGCGTGTAGCGGAGCGGCAGCCCGTCGAACCAGCGCCGGATGGCTGCCGCTCGGCTCTTCTCGGTGCGAGTCCATGGCGCCCACGACTCAACTTGGCACTGACGCCCTCAGGTTCTCCGAAGCCGAGCTCAGTGAGCGGATCCACTGGTTCATCCGCCTACGCTGGCTGGCCGCCCTGGGCGTCGTCTCGGCGACGGTCGGCGCTGTCCTGTTCCTGCACGCCCCCGTTGACCCAGTCAATCTCGTCGCCTTGGCCCTGGGCATCGCGGCCTACAACGCCGCCTTCTTTGCCTGGGATCGGAGGCTCAGTGCCGAGGGCTGGTCGGCCATCCCTCTCGCCACCGCGCGGCGGTTTGCCCACCTCCAGATCGCCGCTGACCTGCTGTCTTTGGGTGTCCTGCTGCACTTCTCCGGTGGCGTTGAGAACCCCGTCGCCTCGTTCTTTGCCTTCCACATGATTATCGCCAGCATCTTGCTGGCGCGCGGAATGGCTTACGCGCAGGCGAGTCTGGCCACTCTCATCTTCGCCAGTGTCGTCGCCCTCGAACGTTACGAGATCATCGATCACCTGCACCTGGGCTTCTTTGCGGGACCTGACTTCTACCAGTCAGACAACGTGTGGCTGGTTGTACTGACACTGGCGGCGACACTCTATCTGCTGGTCTACATGGCGACCTCAATCAGCGGTCGTCTCCGCGAGCGCGAGCAGGAAGCTGCCGAGCTGGCGGACCAGCTCGCGGAGAAGGCGGCTCAGTTGGAGAGAGCGTATGACGATCTCAAAGCCACCCAGAAGCTCCAGATCACGTACATGCGCAAGACCTCTCACGAGCTACGGGCTCCCCTCGCAGCCGTGGCGAGCAGCCTGGACGTGGTTGCCGAGGGACTGACGGGAGAGGTCCCGCCGAAGCAGAAGGAGATGGTGGACCGGGCCCGACAGCGCGTCAAGCAGCTCACGCGGTTGGTGGATGATCTGCTGACGCTTCTGCGCAGCCGTGCCGCTCCGCCCCGGGAGCGCTTCGAACCGGTGGGTATGGAGCACGTGATCGAAGGGGTCGTCAGCCTTCTGGCCGATCGAGCCGACCAGGGGAACGTTCAGCTAGAGTGTGAGCTCCCCGCCGTACTGCCACCGGTCCATGGCGATCACGAGCTGCTGACGCAGCTCACGATGAACCTCGTCGCCAATGCAATCAAGTACACGCCCGCCGGCGGGTCGGTGCGGATCGAGGCCAATGCGGATGACCGGAGTGTATTGCTGAGCGTAGCCGACACGGGCATTGGGATCACACAAGAGGAGGTGCCCCGGATCTTCGATGAGTTCTATCGATCCAAGACGGGCCGCAACTTCACAACCACGGGAACGGGGCTGGGCCTGTCCATCGTGAAGTCCATCAGCGACGCACACGGAGCGGAGCTAGCGGTGGACAGTGAGGAGGGCAGGGGTACGACCTTCATGGTGCGACTGCCTCAACACGACATCGCCGACGCCTCTGGCCCGACACCCATCCCCGAGGAGTAAGCCGCCCTTCAGGCCAAGGTGCGCGGCCCCAGGCGGCCCGGCCCCGAGAGTCGTCCGCTGTCGCCGCGCCGGCCTCCTCGGCAGAGGCACCGTCAATAGTGCCCAGGGGATGCCGGGGCTTGCTGTCGGCTGAGGCGGTCCTCGCTGAACCGGGGTCAGGGCGTGGCCGGCCCGATGCGGAAGTTATCCACCCAGTACGTCGCTCCGTGTTGGTTCCCGCCGATGCCACAGCGCACGTACGATTCGCCCGGCGCTGCCAAGGCTACGTACTTCACGGTGAAGGTCTTCAGCTCGGGGTACAGCGCCTTCAGCGGCGAGAGTAGATCGAACTCCGCGTGATGCCACTGGTCGTCACACTGAACGCCCTCTATGCGTCCCAGCAAGGGAGTCGAGGCCGACTCCGGCTCATCGGCGCAGAACTGAATGGCGTGCCACTGACGGTTGGCGTAGAGGTACAGGTTGACCTGGACACCGGACGCGATACGGTAGTCGAAGCTCAGCTTCGGGAAGTCGGTTGCCCGAAACGGCGTCACGACTGCGTAGACTCCGAAGGCCCCGCCGGAAACGAGGTTCGTCACACGGAGGCTTCGCTTCCCGCTGGCGCTGGTGGTGCGATCGAACTCCAGGCCGACCAGCGGCGGCGTCGTGAAGGTCTGCCATTCGCCAGTGCTCGTCTCGAAGTCATCTGAGATTGCCGAGTCCGCATCCCGGACCGTGGGTGGGGCCGTTTCCGGCGCGGCCAGCCGGGAGACGACCACGCCCCCGGGAGTCTCCTCAGCGAACCACAGCCTGACGCGCCCGATCATGATGCCGTTGTGGAAGCTCCAGATCGCCGCGCGCCCGGCCGGAAGGGGATCGGGATCCTCGTACTCCAACACGCGCCGGCCGTCCACCGACAGGGCAATGCGGTTGCCGATCCGCTCCGCGCGGACACGGAACCAATGACGGTGGAACGCGGCATTGGAACTCGTCGGGTTGACGAAGACGACGTCGCTCGTTTCCGCGACGATCTCTCCCCGGCGCAGGATGGCCGTCTTGGTGTTGTTCCACCCGGCAAACACGAATGAGTATCCGCTGCCCAACTCAACGCTGTCCGTGCATAGCGCTGCATTGATGTCGCTGGGGTGCGAGTAGCCGGGAGGTGGGGGGAGATCCATCTGCAGATTCGCAAAGAACTCCAGAACGACGTCCCCCTGGTAAACGTGCTTGGTCCAGAGGACCGGGTTCTCCTCGTGGGTGCCGCCGAAGAACGTCCATCCCGGCTGGCACGGCCAGCGGGTCGTGATCTGCCAGATTCCTTTGCCGCCGAACCAGTCCGTGGGAGCCGTGTCGAAGGCATAGTCGAGGTAACGGGCGGACGTCACAGTTGCTTGCTCGATGACCTGAGCGCTCGCACCTCTGAGACCGAGCTGCCGGCCGGCGAGGGGACCGGGATCGGTGAACTGGATGACGCTCCGCTTGCCACAGCTTACGGCGACCGTGTCGCCGCCAACCGACACGGCGACGATCTCGTCGTCCGCGGCCTCGCAGGAGCCGGATGAGGCGATGTCGGGCGGCCTTGTCAGCGAAGCGTTCAGTGTCTGCCCCTCGCGGGTCAGGGACACCGAGTAGGCGTCGTCGGCGCTCGCCGCACGGAGAAGCACGGTTAGCGGATCGGCGGGGACAGCGCTGGCGGGGAGACGAAGCTCGACGTCATCGAAATACTCGCCCCGGTTCCACTGAATCCCGCCCTCGCCGGGATACCACTGCCCGGCAGGGACGTACAGCTCGTTGCTCTGCATCACCTCGTCGGTCAGGAACACCGGGTTGATGCGGGGTAGCGTCAGTTCCGCCGAGGCCGCGGGCCCGGCCAGCATATCGTCAAAGGCGGCCGAGCCCTTGTGACACCACAGCCCCACCCCTCCCTGTCCGAAAGCCTCCGTGGCAGCGGCGAGAGTCGGGTACCGATCGATGGCTGCCTGGACCGAACCGGGCTGCACGGTCAGCGCAAGCTTATACCACTCGTTGGGAACGAACCCGCCTTTGTCGGCTGCCAGGACGGTGACTTCCCCGTTCCGCACGAGAACAAGCTGCCGGGCACGCGGAGCGTCTGCCGCCCCTGCGTACCAGCGGAACTGGATCATGTCATCGCCGTCCTGGACATAGGCCGCAATCCCGACCGCCTCTGCATCCAGGGGCTTGACGCTGACACTCGTTCGATAGGAGTCCCAGAACCAGTCCCCGGTCGAGATGAAGGCCTCGTCCACCGTCTCGGCGCTGATCGTGAACGGATTTGCGCTCCGCGAGGGATCCGCTTTGGGTGCGGGGACCAGGGCGTTTCGCCAGCTTGGCAGGTACACTTCCCACCCGCCCATCTCCCCCGACTCGCGAGTGAAGTCGTCGAGGAGAAGCGGGGGCTCGTATGGCTGGACGAGTGGGTTGACGATCTGCACGTCGCCCGACGCCCTGGTCGCCGTCCGTCCGCCAACCGGTCGTTCCCAGGCTGCGTCGAGGAGCAGTTGCCCGTCTGCCAGGAACCGAACGCGGCCGTCGCGCCTCTGCAGGAACGCCTCCCACGAGTCGGGCGGCTGGAAGGCTTTGGGTTGGCCGACTGGTTGCGCCTCGCCACCGGCACTGGCGACCAGGCTCACCCGACCGCGGTGTACGCGTACGTACACGAAGTCCTCCGCGTTGCGAACATCGAAGGCGATCCGGACCTCACTCTCGTCGCCCCAGTGCTTCCTGGCGGCGACACCGCACCGCAGCGTGTACTCGCCGGGCTCCTCATCGAGCGGTGTATAGCCCGGGGGACCCTCGGGCAGTGCCTGCACGTGGCAGCACAAGAGCCCGAGCGCTGCCAGACAGACGCCCTGGCGGATCAACGACGGCTGCAATGGGCGGGTACTGCGAAGCGTCCGCATCATGGCTCCAGAGTTGTCTCGACCTCCGCCAGCACTTCCCGGCCGTCGCTGCTGATCAGGGCGACCCGGATCACGGACCCTTCCGTCGCATACTCAAGCTCAGCCGCTGCCACGGTGTCGGCCGCCGGTTCGCCGGCGGCACGCGGGTCGTATCTCGATAGATCGACCGGCACGGGCCAGGAGGTCAGGCCCGCCACCTTGTAGCGCGATCCCAGCGCGACGAACAGGTCATGCTGCAGATCCGTTGCCATGGTCTGCGAGAGCCCAATCACGATGGGCTTCGCGACGGCTATCGCGCCCGGATCGATCCCTCCGAGCGCCTCCGCCAGCCGGCCGACAAGCCCGGTCGCTCGCTGAGGATGAAACTGCACCGAGCCCAGCTCGCGCAGGAGCACCGCGGGGCTCCCCCAAACACAGTGCGTGTGATCCGGCGCGCTCCCGTCCGGGCGACGGCAACGAAGCGTGATGCTCCCGGTGCCGGCCACGGGACAGCGCAGTTCAGCCGTTCCTCCCGGAACGACCCCCCGCTCCCATAGCGGCGTGCCTTGGGAGTCGAGCACGGCGAACGTGACGGGCCCCTCGCCTCCCGCGGGAAGGTAGGCCACGGTGGCCTCCAGGGCCAGAGCCTGGACTTGCAGGGGTACGGTTGCGTCGGCCGCGTAGATGCTGTTCGGGAAGTCCTCGCCCTCACGGCGCCACCAGAAGAAGGAGGTCGGGTTGGTGCCCGAGATGACCTCGACCAGCGCGCGCCGCTGTCCGAGACGCGGGAGGACCGTTACCTGCTGCACCAGGCCGTTCTCGTCCTGGACCAGCTCGACCAGGTCCCCCGGCGCCAGCTCCGCGATGCTCCCAACGCCGCGGAGTTGAATGCCCTCGGCCACCGGAGCGGCCTTCCCGCCCTGCAGGACGATGCCGTCCCGTTCGCTGGCGCTGAGCACCGTGGCGACCACCCGAGGCCGCTCCTGCGGTGGGAGGGACGGCTGCGCCCAGGCGGCGCAGGCCGCTACGAGACTCAGCAGGAATCCGGTGATCGACTTCACTGCCAAGCCCTCGCCGTTGCGAGTATTTGGCCGTTCTCTGCTTCCATCAGGGCCGCGTTGACGACCAACAGGCCGCCGCGATCGGAGATCGTGCCTACCAGTACGCACTTGGCACCCAGCTTCGCAAGGTCCTTCTTGTGGGCGTCCGTCAACGGCTGCCCCAGCTCGATACGCTGGGAGGACTTCCCCACAACCTGGAACAGCCGCATCGCCCCGATGACAAGGTCCTCCTGCAGGTTGCGGACGGATTGGTCGTCGCGCAGCCGCGCCACCCCAAACAGCGCCACTGCCATCGGACCGGGATCGGTCTCGCCCAGCGCCCCCTTGAGATCATCCAGCAGCGCCCGTGCTGTGCCCTGAAGCACCCCAATGCCCGCCTGTGCCGGAAGCGGACCGACTAGCTTGGGATCCAGCCACAAGGACCAGTCGGGACGCAGCACTCCCTCCCCGACCGGGGACACCGTGAGCGTCAGCGCCTGGGCAGTGCCGGGGGGGAAGTTGAGCTTGAAGGGTGCAGCCTCGCCCGCCTTCACGGTCCGCTGGAAGAGCATATCGTTGGCGGCGTTGACAACCGCAAACGTGGCCGCTGATGGCGCCTTGGCCTCCTTCGGCGGTTGGTAGGCTATGCCCCCCTGAAGTGATACGGCATCCGGCCGACCGGCAAAGGGCGCCTTGATGGCGCTCAGCGACCGGGGGTACACTCGCCCGTCCACCCGCGCCGTCACAACGGTGGCGCCTCGGACGGTTAGAGTCGACAGGTAGTACTCGGGCGCAAGCGGCGCCGGCAGAAGCTCGACGCGTGTCGCATTGCCCTCAGCATCCAGGTGGACCTCGGCCTTGACGCCGCGTGTGATGTCTACCGGTGTCCCGGCCGCGCCACCAAGAGCCACGATCGTCGTGCCGTCGGTGAGCGTGACGGTACTCCCATCGTCGAGGGTCAGTGTCTGGCCGTCCACGGTGTCAACGTAACCCCAGAGGGAGCGGGGTGCGTCCTTTGCTGCCTCCTGAGCCACCGCCACGTTCTCGCAAGCCGGTAGCCAGGCGAAGCAGGTCATCAAGGCGATCAGCACGTGGCTCAACCTCCGTCGCACACTGTCTCCTTTGCCATCGAGCCAGTCAGTCTACTCCCGGACCGTGGCCGAAGCAACGAGGGCTCCATTGTCAACCTGTACGACGCACGCGTTCAGCACGGTACCCTCGGCCCGTGCACTCACTGATCCGGTCAGAACGTAAGCCGCCGGGAGCTTCTGCAGCTCCGTCCGGTTGCCATCGGGCAAGGGAGTCCCGACATCGAGTTTCTTCGCGTAGATCCCCACCACGCGGAACTTGCGCCCCAGCAGGGCCAGCAGGTCCTGGCTCAGGTCTTGCAGGTAGAACTGGTCGGCCGACACGCCAATCGGCGTGAAATGCGCCACGGCGAGGCCGTCGATCCTCGTTTCGCCCAGGGCCTGGGTCAGGGCCTCCACCAGGCGCTCGGGGGTGTCCTTACGCAGCAGTTGCGCCGCGGTGCTCGATACCGGTGTCACGAAGTAAGGGTCCAGCCAGAGGCACCAGTCTTGCTGCAACTGGCCATCACCCGCCGGGGCCACCTCAAGGGTCAGCCGGTCCG
>CBFDAZ010000035.1:0-16944 GCA_965602825.1 uncultured bacterium | reverse complement strand
TGCGTGCCGCCGCGACGTATGCTGAGCCCATCACCCGCCATTACCGAGGTGCACCATGGCACATCTCCTCTGCTTGCTGTTGGCCGCATGCCTGCCGGCAAGCGTTCGCGCTGTCGAGCTGCCGGCCGCCGGCGAGCAGGTCTCCGTCGCGCTTCCCGACTTCGGCGCCGAGCTGCGGGCCTTCGACGATCCCGATGTTCACCCGCTCAGTTGGTGGCCTCACGTGGTGAACGCCGCCTGGGGCGGTGGGCGGGGCGGTCCCGAGCGGAACGGCGGCTGGCTCGATGAGAACTGGCAGCTCGTCGACTACCTCGACCGCTCCGCCGACTACACCACCCACGACTACCTCACACATCGCGGCATCTGGTACGAGGTCTACGGCTCCAACGAGTACCAGGAGACCATCCACTTCCACGAGGAGGGCGCCCGCAAGCTCTTCTGGGACAACGGCATCGCGCGCGACATGAACGATGAGCGCGCCCTGAGCCAGCACTACAACACGAGCGTGGACTGGTGGAACGAGAAGATCGGCTGGGACGCCTACATCGTCTGCAACAATGCCCCGCGTTGGTGGTCCGTCATCAACTACGACTGGCTGACCAGTCCGCTCCTTGGCTTCGCCATCAGCCAGGACAACATCGGCGGCCCCACCTCCCGCATCGGCGCCGGCGGCCACGGGCGGTACTGCGACCACTGCAACGCGCGCTTCTTCCACTACCTCGCGACCACCGACCGCCTCCCTGAGTTCCGCCGCGACTACCAGCACATCCGCGACTACGTCCAGGACAACCTCACCGACGTCGTGCAGCAGCTTCCGCCTGCGGTGAAGCATCGCTTCAACGAGGAAGAAACGGACCTCCTCGCCCGGATGTGTGCGCCGCCGGTCATGTCGGAGTATCAGAAGCTCCTCTACCTCTCCCACCTGCACAACCTCGTCCGCAATTACCGGGACGCAAAGCTCCTCGCCGAGCGCCAGGGGAAGGAGTACGACGTCCACGGCAACCAGGGCGGTGGCTTCCTCGGACCCAACCCGTACCAGGTCGCGCTGGCCGACTTCGTGGACACGGTCTGGTTCGAGACCTCCGGCATGTCGGCGTATGACATGTTCAAGTACCACTGGAACAACGCCTGGGGCGCCTTCCGCTACGAGATGGGCCGGGCGATGACGCGGGGCCGGAAGCCCTTCATGTCGATGACCGGCTTCCAGAAGCACACCCGGGACATCGTCGAGCACGAGCTGGCCGAGTGCTGTGCGGGAGGCGGCGTCCTGTTCGTCAACCAGGAGCACTTCGCGGAAGAGCCCGAGCTACAGCAGCTAATGACCGACACTTTCCGCTTCCGACACGAGCACCGCGCCCTGTTTGCCGAGGCCGGCAAGCGGCGCCATGCCCGGATCGCCCTCGCCTACTCCATCCCCACCATGATGTACTACAACTACCAGCACGCGGCTGCCGCGCCGCCGATCAGCGCGCTCTCGGGCATGGCGCGGGCCCTGGAGGAGGGGCATCTACCCTACGACGTGGTCATCTTCAACCATCCCGAGATTCACGCCGACCGCGTGACCCTCGACGAACTCAAGCAGTATCGCCTGGTCATTCTGCCGGCGCTGGAGTGCCTGACTGACGCCCAAATCCGCCTGTTCGCGGACTACCAGCGATCCGGCGGCACCCTCGGCATCATCGGCGAGTGTGGCGTCCGCAACGAGGACAACCTGCCGCGCGAGCAGCCGCCGCTGGCGAGCTGGCAAGCCGCTGGCCGCGTCGTCGACATCCTGCCCGGCCGCAACTTCCTCCCCAACCGCGCGACGGAGAGCGATGCCACGCGCGAGTTGACGGAGTCCGCCGTTGCTGCGGTGCGCGAGGCCCTCGGCGGCGAGACGCTGATCTCCGGCGACCTCCCTCGCCTGCTGTGGGTGAAGACGTGGCAGCATGGCGAGGACTGCGTGAGCCTCCACTTTGTCAACTACAACATCGACTTCGAGTCCGGGGAGGCGACGCCCACGCAGCCGACGGAGCTGACGGTGGCTCTCCCTCCGGGCGTTCCGGCGGACGAAGCCGCCTGGCTCAAGCCCGGCGCGGAAGCGCAGCCGGTGAAGATGGCGCTGGACGCGGAGACCGTTAACGTGACGATCCCCTCCGTTCGCGTCTACGGCGTGCTCGTCATAGGCCGCCGCGGGCTCGACGCCTCCCGGAGTGCCATCCTGCAGGCAGACGCCCTGGTCGCCCGCGCGCGGATGGCGAGTGGCGGTGAGTGGGGCGGCCTGGATGCTGACCTTGCCGCGCTGCCGGCCGACCCCGTCGAACGCGCCGCGGCAGCCGCCGACCTGCTCCGAGCGGTCCAGGAGGCCCAGGACGCCGCCTACCTGCAGCGCGTCAAGGCCGCCGCCTCCACAGACGAGTTGTACCTCTTCGACTTCGGCGCTACGCAGGCCGAGGCGCCCTGGCAGATCGTCGGCGCGGACAGCGACTACTCCCCCGAGGCGGGCTTCGGCTGGCTTCCGCCAACGGATGACTCCGCGCCAACACCCGAAGAGCTCTACTACGCCATGGCCGAGAAGCACGGCGCCAGGTTCGTCGATGAGCTATCGGCCAACCGCACCCTCTTCTGGCCGTACAAGGAGCAGCCGCCCCGGCCGCTGCAAACGAACATCGCCTGCGGCACGCCACGGAGCTTCCGCGTGGACCTCGATCCGGGCGAGTATGTCGTACGCGTCGTGACGACGTGCCCCTCCTGGACCAACCGCAACTTCCTCGTCTCGGGCATGGTGAGCGTAAATGGCCAGGTAGAGCTGCTGGATGCCGTGCATGACAAGGGCGCCATCGTCGCGCGGGAGTTCACTGCACAAGCCGATGTCGAGGGGAAGCTCGAGCTCACCTTCGGCGGGCCGACCGGCTGGGGCGTCTCCACGCTCACCCTCCGGCCCGTCCCCGCTGCCGCCACCACACCACCGCAGTCTGAGCCGTTGCGGACCTGGCGCCTCAGCCCGCGCTATACCAATCCGGAGTGGTACCCGATCACCCAGGTCTCGGCGCCCCCGGAGCAGCACCTCGCCGATCTCCCCGAGGCGGACTGGACGCC
The DNA here is from genome assembly GCA_965602825.1 of uncultured bacterium. Lineage (GTDB taxonomy): Bacteria > Armatimonadota > Zipacnadia > Zipacnadales > VGFC01 > CBFDAZ01. The sequence continues at coordinate 13,866 of CBFDAZ010000035.1, read as the reverse complement.
GGTCGAGGCGCCCGCCGCCGGGGTACCGGTCGTCGATCTGGGGACGAACAACGAAGCGGAGATCGGGGATGTCGTGTACGCCGCCACAACCATCGACTCGGCTGCAGCCCGGGAGGCGGCCCTCCACTTCGGCGCTTCCGGGCAGGCACAACTATGGCTGAACGGCGAGCCGCTTGGCTACGTCCCGAATGAGAAGGGCATCCGCCGGGACGAACTCGTCGCCCCGATCAAACTCCAGGCCGGCGAGAACAACCTGGTCATCAAGCTCCGGCGCTTCTGGGAGCGGCACTGGCTGTTCTATGCCGAGGTCGCGGCGATCTGAGGGGTCTGAGGTGGCGCGCCCACTGATCGAATACCCAAGGCTACTGGGTGCCGTTGGTCGTGCCGTGGTGCTGAGGGGTAGGAGCGGTTTCAACCGCGACCGCCGTCCGCCATACCCCGCAGCTAGCCTCTGAGCCGCACTTCCTTCCCCGTCTCCGCGCTCTTCAGGACGGCCTCCAGCATCTCCTGGACAACCAGCCCGTGTCGCAGCGGCGCCCGGCAGTCCGCGCCATCCAGGATGCACTCGATGAAATGGTCGGCGATCACGTCCCACACGTCCGGCGGCTTGGGGATGGTTATCTTGATGTCCTGCGGCGCGCCGTGCTCCGTTCGGTACAACGTCAGTGGGTTCAGTTGTCCCCCGGCTTCGGTACCGAACAGCTCAATCTGCAACTCGCCGGGCTGGTGCGAGGCCCAGAAGCTCTCGATCTGCAGGCCCGCGTCTCCCTCGAACCGGATGAAGCCGCCTGCGTAGTCGTCGGTTGCGTACTGGCGGTAGGTCTTCTTCGGCGGCGGCTGGAAGTCCCAGTAGCCCAGCCCCCGCGGCCCGAACTTGGCGCCCGCTACGCCGGCCGCGCTAACCGGCTGTGGGCAGCCGAGCAGCCACCAAGCCGCATCCAGCACGTGCACACCCATGTCGCGGAACGCTCCCCCGCCTTCCTGAATGAAGCCCAGGTTCCACGCCGGAATGCCGCTCCGGCGGATGCTCCGCGCCCGGGCGTAGTAGAGCTCCCCGAAGAACCCGTCCTCCGCCAGCTTGCCGATGTGCTGGCAGGGCGCTCCGAAGCGCGTGCTCAGGGACATCATGTTCACGACGCCCGCGGCCTCGGCAGCCTTCACCAGCCTTGCCGCCGCCCGCTTTGAGTCGGCAAGGGGCTTGGTCACCATCACGTGCTTGTCGTGTTTGACCGCCTCCAGCGCGATGGGCACGTGCCACTGGTTCGGTGTGCCGACGAAGACCGCGTCGATCTCCGGATCGCGGCACATCTTCTTGTAGTCCGTGTACGTCTTCACCGGCTCGGGCAGCTCCGTGGCGAAGGCTGCCATCCGCTCCTCAACCAGATCGCAGAGGGCGACCACTCGCCCGCGGGGATTGTTGGCGATGCCTTTCCCGTTCGGCTTACCGATGCCCATCCCAACGATGGCGGCACGTACCTCTTTCATCATCTGCTCCTTTCGCGGCTGGTTCCAGGACGGCTGATTCCGGCACCGGGGGGACAGGTCCTCCACCGGAGGCGTTCACTCTTGCCGGAGAACACAAGGCCGCTCGGAATGACACCACACCCCCCTCCGACCTACCGACCCGGCCTCCTCAGCCCGCCTTCCGTGTATTCCGTGTGTTCCGTGGTTCCCGGATGTTCGAAGCAGGGCGCCCCGATAGCCTCAACGAAGAGGCTGACGACGTAGCGTTCTGACTCGACCACGGAGGTCTTCGATGCCGACCAGCAGAGCTGCATGGCCCCGCTTCGCGTCCGTACCTGCCCTCATCGCTCTCCCGACACTGTCCCTCGGCCTGACCGCCTCCGCCGCCGAACTCCCCATGACCTGGGGCAACCTCGAAGGCGACTGGCTCTTCCGCACCGATCCTGACGATGTTGGCGAGGGTGAAGGCTGGGCCTCAGCAGACCACGACGACGACGCCTGGCAGACCCTCCGCGTGCCGGGTTACTGGGAAGCGCAGGGCGTCACCGACCCGCGCCCCGGCCAGCCGCCCAAGCCGAAGGACGGCCTGCCCTGGACGGATTACGACGGCGTGGCCTGGTACCGCCTGCGCTTCGTTGTCCCCGAGAACTGGGCCGGGCAGGAGCTGGTCCTCCACCTGGGCAGCGTGGACGACCAGGATCGCACCTTCCTTAACGGCGATCTGGTCGGCGAGACGGGCCCGGGAATCACCAATGCGGTGTCCGTCAAGCGCGTGTACCGCGTGTCGGCAGAACGCGCCCGCTTTGGCGAGGAGAACGTCCTCGCCCTCCGCGTCTACGATGGCGGCGGCCCCGGAGGCTTCATGGGACCCCTCGTCTCGCTGCTGCCGGCTACAATGGCCGAGGCGCCGATCCAGCTACCCACCGACGACCGCCCCCTCGCTGACCGGTTCGCCACTCCCCCGGCGAGCTGCCGGATGCTCAAGATCATCCACTCCTGGCCCGACGCCCCCGAGGGCCAGGACATGCTGATCCGCTCCCTCGCCTCCCAGGGCTTCGGCGGCGTCGCCTGCAACGTGTCCTTCACCGAGTACCTGCAGAGCGAAGAGCGATGGGAGGCCTTCGTCCGCGCGGTGACCGAGGCCAAGCAGGCCGGCATGTCGCTCTGGCTCTACGACGAGCGCGGCTACCCGTCCGGGGCAGCCGGCGGGCTCACTCTCCAGGACCACCCCGAATGGGAGGCCCGCGGCCTGCTCATCGCCGACGCTGAGGTCGAGGCGGGGCCGGTCTCTCTTGATCTGCCGCCCGGCGAGCTGCTGCTGGCGGCGGCCTTCCCCGTGGGTGACAGCGGGATCGACTTGGCCCGTCAGATCGACCTTTCCGAACGGATCCGCGGGGGCAAACTCACCTGGGAGGCGCCCGAGGGCCGCTGGCACGCCATGACCATCACCCAGGACCGCCTCTACGAGGGCACCCATGCCGCTCACAGCCTGGCCGACAAGCTCCCCTACATCAACCTGCTGATGCCCGAGCCCACCGCCCGCTTCATCGAGCTGACCCACCAGGAGTACGCAAACCACCTCGGCGATGACCTCGGGGAGTGGTTCGTCTCCACCTTCACCGACGAGCCGTCCCTGATGGGCTGCTTCATGCGCCCCATGCCCTACCGCGTCCTGCCCTGGGCACCCGACCTTCCCCGCGAGTTCCGCGAGCGCCGCGGGTACGATCTGCCGCCGAAGATCCCCGCGCTCGTCACCGATGCCGGACCCGATACGCCGAAGGTGCGCTACGACTTCTGGCAGACTATCGGCGAACTCGTCTCCGAGAGCTACTTCGGCCAGATCCAGGACTTCTGTCACCAGCACGGCTTCGGCTCCGGCGGCCACCTGCTCATTGAGGAGTCACTCCGGTCCCACGTCCCCTACTACGGCGACTTCTTCCGCTGCGTCCGCCGCCTCGATGCGCCGAGCATCGACTGCCTGACCAGCCTCCCAGCCCAGGTACCGTGGCGCATCGCCCGGCTAATCGGCAGCGCGGCGGACCTGGAAGGGAAGCCCGTCACCATGTGCGAGACCTCCGACTTCGGCCAGTGGTATCGCCCCGAGGGAGACGAGAGACCGGTCTACGAGGTGACCGAGCACGAGATCCGCGGGACGTGCAACCGGCTGATCCTCGGCGGCATCAACACGATCACCAGTTACTACCGCTTCACTGGGCTCTCGGGCGAGGAGCTGCGCCGCCTTAACGACTGTGTCGGCCGCTGCTGCACCATGCTGCGCGGCGGGCACCAGGTCACCGACATTGCCGTCCTCTACCCGGTCGAGAGCGTCTGGCCGCATTTCACGCCGGCTCGCAGCGGACCGACCGCTTCCCCCGACGCCGCGCGCATCGATAGGACCTTCAACAACGTCAGCCAGAGCCTCTACACTGCGTGCCGGGACTTCACCTACATCGATTCCCGCACGCTGGCGGAAGCCCGCGTTGACGGCGATTCCCTGGTCCACAACGATCTTCGCTGGCGCGTGGTCATCCTGCCCGCCGCCGACACCTTGCCGCTGGCCGCGTGGCGGAACCTGGCGCGCTTCTGGCGAGGGGGCGGGATCGCGATCGCTGTCGGCTCGCGGCCGCAGAACTCCGAGCGCGAGTTCCCCGCCGCGGAGGTGCTTCAGTTGGCCGAGGCGGCGTTCGGTCAGGGCGATGAGCCGCGCGTGACGACCAACGAGGCCGGGGGCGTCGGCATCTTCCTGCCATCGTCGGCGGAGGCTTTGCTGCCGGTGGTGCTCGACTCGGTCATCGAGGCGGACGTGGGGGTGGCCGACGGCGGGTCGCCGATACGCGCCACCCATCGCCGCCTCGATGGACAGGAGGTCTACTTCCTCATCAACGACAGCGCCCATCCTGTCGAGACCCAGGTGAGCTTCGCCGCCACGGGCCCAGGCGAGCGGTGGGACATCTCAGACGGGACCATGGCCGCCGTCCCGGCCGCGCAGGACATCAGCCTGCCGCTCGGGCCCTACGGTGCGACCGTCCTACGCTTCCCCGCCGCCCGCTCGCCGCAACGCCGCCCGGTCGAGCCCGGGCCGCTTCCCGGTCTCACGCTCAGGCCGCTCCCCGCTGTCGAGCCCTCGATGGGTCACGGGGAGTTTGTCCGCGGCGAGTTGTCCGCGGATGCCGCGCACTCCGAGCCCGATCGCCCGGCCTGGCGTGCCGCGGCGACCCTGACCAAGAGCGATGTGGACACCTTCCTGTTCCTGAGCTTCGCCTATCCTGACACCCTCGACCTGACCGAAGCCGAGTGCCTGGCGATCGACACGTGGGTACCCGACGGGCAGCGCACCCCAACCCAGGTGCTGGTCATGCTCCACGAGGGGAGCGGCGCCGATTACCTCGCCATCACCGGCCGGGCGCTCGGTGCGCCCGGACATGCCCGATCGTTCGTGCTGTTGAGCCGCTTTGACCTCGCGGGATGGACCGAGGACCCCGATGGCCGCCTTGACCTCGCCGACATCACCCGAGTGAGCGTCGGCTGGGGCGGCTACTTCGGCGAAGAAGACGAGACGATCGAGCTCAGCCTCGCATCGCCGCAGGTGGCAAGGCGGCAGGGGGATCAGGCCCATTGACGATGTAGCCCGTCGTTTCGAGGGCCTGACAGACGATACGAGTTCGCTGTCCGAGTTCCGCACTGGGCGCGTCGTTCGATTGGGGTCGGGCGGGGGCTCTCGCCCCCGGCCCTCCCGTTCGAACCGTGCGTGCGGGATTACCGCACACGGCTCCCCCCCCAGTTGGTCCGGGCCGGGCGAAGCACGGGCCCCAGCCAAGTGCATGCGGTGGAGCTGTTGCAGACTAAGGAGTCCCAGGTCAGCCAGCAGCGAGTTCGGCAAGATATCCGATTGCCAGCGTCCCCTACTATGGGCCGCTCTGACTCCTCGCCACGACATCACCGTCGCTGGCTCTCGCTTGCGCTCCAGCCTCATCTTCGTCTTGGACCCTTCGCCCTCGGCCTCGCGGCCTGCGGCTGCCCTTGACTACGGAAGGAACTCGCACGAGTACCTCCGGATGCACTCCAACCACCTGGATCGATACGCTGCGAGGCGCACTGACGGCGCAGCTCCTGCTACGCCACGGTCGCACACTGCCCATCTCCATCCTCTCCGGGCCCCAACCCGATGTCCCCGGCTCCTCCGCAGGTCGGCAACACAAATGTGCGGAATACGGCGGCGAGCGCGGCGCGCTGGCGTGTGTCCCGTACGCTATGGGGCCTTGCTGGCGATCTCAATGGAGGCTGTCTGCGGAGGATCCTCTCACTCCCGCATCATTGTCTGCCGCGGCTGCGCCCCGTCATTCGCCGGGTTCTTGCGGTTCTATTCGGCTTAGCCTCGCAACAGGGTTCTCTTCAGTAACCTGGTGCCATTCAGACCGAGGGGTGACTCGCACAATGTCCACGGTAAGCGCAAGATCCATCCGTTCGATGTCGCTCTGCATCGCAGGTCTACTGCTCGCGGTCGGCTCAGTTCAGGCAACCACCTGGCATGTCCCAGGGGATTACCCCACCATCCAGGCCGCCATTTCCGCGCCCTCGACCGTTGACGGTGACCACGTGGTGGTGGCGCCCGACACGTATTATGAGCGTATCGACTTCTGGGGCAAGGCCATCACCGTACGCAGCACCGACCCCGACGACCCCGCAGTCGTCGCGGCCACCATCATCGACGGCGGAGGGACTGGCGCAGTGGTCCTGTTCCGGTCAGGCGAGGTAAGCACCTCAGTACTGGCAGGCTTCACCATACGGAATGGCGGCGAGCCGGGAGGCATCCGCTGCGACGCCAGCTCCCCCACGATCGAGCACAACATCATCGCGGGCAACTCGGTCCCCTACGACGGGGGCGGCATCCACTGCTACAACGCCTCCCCCACCATCACCAGTAACACCATCGAGGGCAACACGGCGGGCCGGGATGGCGGCGGCATCTACTGCGAGGGCGTGAGCTCGGCCACCATAGCCGACAACCTCATCACGCGCAATGCGGCTGGCGGGGTCGGCGGCGGCATCGCTTGCCTGGCCGCAAGCTGCCCTGTCATCCGGGACAACACGATCACCGGCAACACGTGCGATCAGGGCGGCGGCGGCATTTTCTACTTCGACAGCTCTCCCGTTATCACCGGCAACACTATCAGCCACAACCGGGCGGCCAACGGAGGCGGAATCCTCTTCGTGGATCCGCCGATGCCCCCAGGCAGCGACTCCGGCCCCAATGCCGGGGCCGGGGCCAAGGACGCCGCCCCTTGGCCCTCTCGCCCAGCCATTCGGGGGAACGTCATCCGGGACAACGCGGCCGACCTCAACGGAGGTGGCATCTGCTGCTGGGAGTGGGCATGGGCCGAAGTCGTCGGCAACACAATCAGCAATAACACAGCGGGCCAAGAGGGCGGCGGGATCTACTGCGCCTGGAACAGCCTCCCCGCCATCCGCAACAACACCTTGCAGGACAACACAGCGATGGCTGGCGGCGGGATCTTCTGCGCCAATTCTGCATGCCCAACCATCACGGGTAACGCCATCGAGTCCAATCAGGCCGATGTGGGCGCCGGCATTGCCTGCCTGAGTGACGCGTCCCCGGACATCACGGGTAACGCCCTCGCCCGCAACAGCGCCAACTTCGACGGCGGCGGCCTCTTCTGCCTCAATGCCTCCCCCACCATCGCCAACAACGCCTTCACCTGCAATGAGGCTTCCACCGGCGGCGGTATTTGGTGCACTGGCGTGCCGTCACCAGTGATCGAGAGCAATACCCTCAGCGGGAACCAGGCGCCATCCGGTGGCGGCGGGATCTGCTCCCTCAGTAGTTCCCCCGCCATCGTCAACTCCATCATCGCCTTCGCGGCCGGAGGTGGCGGGATATACGTCTCGGGTGGCAGCCCTTCGGTCCGCTACTGCGATGTGTTCGGCAACGTGGACGGCGACTACGTAGGCATGCCTGACCAGACCGGCATCAATGGGAACATCTCCGAGGATCCCCTCTTCGCCGATAGCGCAGCCGATGACTTCCACCTCAAGTCCAGAGAGGGCCGGTGGAACCCGGCCGGCCCCAGTTGGTGGACCGACGGCCTCGACAGCCCCTGCATCGATGCGGGCGACCCCGCCTCGAACTTCACCAACGAGCCCTGGCCCAACGGCGAGCGGGCGAACATGGGCGTCTACGGCAACACGGCTGAAGCCTCGAAAACCATCGACCGGCCGCCGACGGCCCCCGCATTGGTGGAGGTGACGCCTGGCATTCCGGGGACCGAGGATGATCTCATCGCCTCCGCCGGCGGAGCCATTGACCCCGACGGCGCCACACTGACCTACGAATACGAGTGGTCGAAGACGACGGGCGGCGGTGCGAGCTGGAGCCGGTGGAGCGACAGGGAGGAGCTAGGTCGGGCAGCGGCTGACGGGGCGAGCAGCAACGTCCTCGATCACCGCCTCACTGTGAAGGGTGAAGACTGGAAGGCGAGGGCGCGGGCGTATGATGGTTCCCTCTATGGTCCGTGGGCCGAGAGCGCCCCGGTGACGATCCAGGACACGCCGCCGACCCCGCCTACATCCGTGGCGATCGACCCCGCCGCGCCCCTGACCCGCGACGATCTGACGGCCTCGGCTAGCGGGAGCGCCGACGCCGACGGTGACTCTATCGCCTACGAGTATGGATGGGCAGTCAGCGGGGACGGAACCGTGTGGGGAGCTTGGGCCAATCCGGGCGAGGTGCTGCTTGCCTCCGAGACCACGAAGGGCGAGTACTGGAAGGCGCACGCGCGGGCCGTCGCCGACGGTCAAAGCAGCGACTGGACGGAGAGCGCCCCGGTCACGATCGGCAACTCCGCACCGGTCTTGGCGTGGGTCGGCGAAGCGCCGTTCGCGTCCACCGGCCACGCACCCGATGAGGGGAAACCGGACAGCACCGAGTTCACCTTCCGGGTCAAGATCACCGATGCGGATGACAGCGCTCCGCAGCGGATGTTCGTCCGAGTCCAGAGGCTGGAGGATGGGCGGAGATGGCGAACCCGCCGAACTTGGGTCTTGGCGCCCGTATCCGGCACGTGGGCCGCCGGGATGATCTGCGAGGCGAAGATGACACTGCCCAACGGCGTGCACCGGTACTTCTTCTACGCCAGGGACCCCGAGGGCGCGGTAGCGACCGGGGAGCCCCGGAACCGCCAGGCGGGCCCCCGGATCATCGCCTCTCCGCAGCTCTGGTGCACGGCGCTGTCTGGCCTGGAGGCGGACTTCCTGCATCCCAACACGGGGACCGCGCGGGAGACCCGGTTCCGGTTCGCCTTGCAGTACACCGACGGCGAGGGGGCGCCACCGTACCGGCGCCGCTTGGAGCTGCAGAGGAGGCGCGCCGACGGGAAGTGGGGCGCCTTCGCCACGCTGGACATGAGCCGCATGAGTGGCACTGCGACGACGGGGAGATACTACACTTGCGCCAGGAAGCTCCCAGCCGGAGAGTACCGCCATCGCTTCGTCTTCGAGGACGACAATGGCTTCGCAACGGGAGCCGCCTCGAGCGGACCGGACGCAACGCGCTGGCAAGCGGGCCCAGTGGTAAGCGAGACAACCCTCGACCGGGCCACCGGCGGAGCGATGCTGAGCAGTCTCGCCGCGCTTCCGTCGCCGGGCGGTGCGCAGATTGTCTTCTCGCTGTCAACGCCCATGACCGTCGATGCCCGCATCCTCAACATCGCCGGGCGGCCGGTCAAAACCCTCTTTCGCGCCAAGAACTGCGAGTCTGGGGCCAACACGCTCCTCTGGAATGCTCAGAGCGACCAAGGGCTACACGTGCCCAACGGCACCTACCTGATCGAGGTGATGGCGAAGGCGAGTGATGGAACGCAGACGCGCGGGCTGGCGCAGGTGAGGATCAGCAAGTAGCATACGCAGGCACACAACGCCGTCGCACCTGGCGCTCCGACCTCCGGGACGGCGACGTACCGGCTACTCGCCGGCATACCACGCGGAGTTCAGGATCGCGATCTCTTCGGCACCAACGAGCGGGTAGTTGCGGACGGTGAGACGGTTGCCCTGAGCCGACTCGATCTCGAAGCCCGTGCCACCCGTCAGCAAGTATGCGCCAGGGCGAGCGGCGGCTTGCGGGAGAGGCTGATCCAGCTCAACCGTGCGTTCATCTGTACTCACCACGCGCCGCCGGAGTCGAGGCGTCTCGAGTGTCACCCTCTGGTCACCGCACCATAGCTCAGTGCCCTCCAGCAGGTAAGCGCTCAACAGCTCGCCGTTCGCACCGACCGACGCGAACCCGAACCGGCCCGTCATGCGGACCGGCCCGTAGGTCCGCGCTTCATCGTCCAGCGACGAGATGACGTAGTCCGTCCGACCGGCCAACTCCACGGCGACTGCGACCGCATCGTCGGTGTCCGGCTCGGCCACGATGCGGCGGACCGACTGGATCGGGCTAGCATCGCCCTGGTGCGGCGCCATGACCGCCGTGTAGGTGCTCTGCAGGTCGGCTTCGGCGCCGTGCTCAGCAACGATCTGCGCTATCGGCGGGGCGTTGAGTTGATCGCCCTTGTAGCTGCGCCATCCGGGGGCATCGGTGACCAGCAAGCGGCCGATTGGCCCGGCCACAAACAAGCGCATCCCGACATCCTCGTCGCGCCAGGACGCGCTCCACGCCTCGGGGGGGGCCTCTGCAGCCCGGAGGTTGGTGAGGTACGACAGCTTGCCCTCGATCGGCTGTACCTCAACTCCTTCCACGCCGAGGAAGTCACCATTGCAGTTGAAGCAGTACTGGTGCAGCTTGCCGCCGGCCACGCGGAAGATGTCCACCACGTAGTTGTCGCCTTCGGGAAGTCGCACAAGAGCACACGTCCGCCGGTACTCCGAACACTGCTCGTACGCGTTCGCCGACGCCTGAATCACTTCGACGCCGGGGCATATGCCGAACAGCTCCAGGCGCGAGTGGCGGTCCTTGGCAACCTGGTTCGCCCCGTCCACCGTGACGATGTTGTGCGAGAGCGTGCTCCTGGTCCAGGCGTTGCGAGGGTCGTCCCAGATGTAGCCCCGGTCGGATGCCAACTCCCTGTCGAAGGCATGGTAGATGATCCCCAGCGTATCGTGGTGCCGGTGGCCGTGCATCGAGTAGCCGTTGAAGTAGAAGGCCGTCCGGCTCTCATCGCTGCCGGCCCGCAGCACGCCGACGTGCCACCCGGGGAAGTACTCCGTCCGCAAACCGACGTCCAGCTCCCCGTCGGGGGTTGCCAGGTCCGGGTCGCGACGCCAGAGGGCATACTCCCCACCCTTCTCCTCCAGCGGTGCCCCCTGCAGCGCGGCAAGCAGTCCCGCATACCGGCTGCCGTAACGCGCGGCAAGTATCTCGACGAACTGCGGGTTCGTGCCGCCGCCGGCGTGCGTGTCGCCGATGACCGGGTACTTCAGATCCGGCCGCAGCATCCGCACCATGCTCTCAAGAGCCAGTCGGTAGCGGGGGATGCCCGCGAACGGGTCGAAGTCATCCATCCGCTCGCCTGTTTCGGGCTGGTAGTCGCGCCGGTCCGAGTACCCGATCAGCAGCTCCGGGATCTCCTTCATCAGCCCCAGGTGCATGTTCGAGTAGGCGGGCGACTCCGTGCAGAAGCCGTCGAAGTGGAAGCAGCGCTCGATCAACTGCTCGAAGCCTTCGAGCGCCCGGCGAACGCGCTCCGGCTGCTCGAACAGAATGCCGACCGCGCCGCTCAGCGCGCGTCCGGGGCCGCACTTGTTGTTGATGCTCGAGTAGTTCTCGAGGTCGGCGCAGCCGGCCAGGATCAGGTCCTGCGTGATCCGCTGGTGCATCTGAGCCGTGTAGACCGGTGTGCCGTCCGCGTGCTTGGCCTCCCTCGTGAGATCGTAGGCGACCGTGGCGTTGAGCAGCGAAAGCCCCTCGCCACCGACGCCCGCCCTGAATCGCCCCGCGCCCCAGAACCCGGCGTCCAGATCGCCGAAGCCATCCTTGTTCCGGTCGCGCATCTCAGCCGCCGGATGGCAGATGATCCCCGGCTCGAACTTGCCCGCTCCCGGATTGCGGCCCATCTCGCGCGCGGCCTCCGCCGGGTCGATGTCGGCAAAGCATCCCCCATAGCTGTGATACAAGTAACGCGGGAACACTTCGGCCAGGCGATCCAGCAGCCACGCCGTGCGCTCGGCGTAGCGGACGTCATCGGTCAGTGCGTATAGCTTGGCGAGGTACGGGACCTGTCCCAACGCCCAACTCAGCTTCATCGCCCTGATGACACCGGTGAAGCTGACCTGCACCGGTCGCCCGGCCCAGCGGTAGGCATGCTTGCCGAGTTCCTCGTCCGGGTGTGCGCGCTGCTCAGCGTTGAGGTAGTAGGTGAACCTCTGCCCCATGTTCGGGCAGTCGAGGACGCCGGTCTCGGGGTAGTCGGGGTTGGGGAACTCGGCGCCGCAGTACTTGCATCGGAGCTTCTCTGGCTCGGTGATGCTCCACTTCCACACGCCCGTCTCGCCCGGCGAGCACTTCTCCCCCACACACACCGGGCAGACCTGACCGTACGTAGACCACGGCGTCAGGTCGGGGACGATGTCCTTGAAGAACCGGCGCTCCTGCTCCAGAGCGTGCGCCACACGCTTCTCGTAGCCCGTGAGGATGGACCCCGCCCACTCGTGGCGCTTCACGTTCTCCCGCGCGATAGCGATGTTGTCGGGCTTGTAAAGAGTGAGGGGCTCGGCCCGGCTGTTGCCGCAGAGGGACGATAGCAGGAGCGGCGCGGTCACCGTCAGCATGGCCGGTCGTGCGCACAGCATATCTGGCTGGCACCTTTCCAGATGCAGGGGTTCCGGGTCCGATACGCCGGCAGAGCCGGTCCGTCGTCATCGGGGCATTCCCCGCTTCCATGCCCCTTCCTCTTGCCCGCCCCTGACAGCCACCGCGAGTGGAGGGTATGCTCGTGCGAAGGGGAAAGCGTGTCGCAGGTGGCGCCCATGACATCCCATCGCGCGTTATCCTTGTGGCCCTGTGGCTCACGCTCGGGAGGCTGCTCCATGTCTCAGATTGCCGTGCTCTGGGTAATTGCCCTCGGCTCGGTCCTCAGCACCCTTGCTGGGGCGGAGGTCCTCATCGACACCGACTTCGGCACCGCCGATCGCCCGATCGTGGGCCGCGGCGACACCCCCAACGAGAGAGTGACCTGCGTGATGGCCGGCGATTGGCGGGACGATTCGGTCTGGTCGGAGAACGTCCGCGCCACCTGGCAGCGTATGGAGGAGGAGGGCCGCGCCTTCTTGCGGCTTGAGGTAACGCAGGTCGATCCCGACCGGTGCCAGCTCGCCCACGAGCTCCCGAAGATCGAGGGTGAGACCTTCTATCGCCTCAGCTTCACTGCCCGCAGCATCCCGGGGCTGTCGATCCAGGTCGGTCTCCGGGACTCCGGCCGGCCGTACCAATTCCATTGGGAGGACCGGGTGCAGCTCAGCGCGGGTTGGCGGGACTATGACTACGACTTCCGCCTGACGGAGCTGGAGCAGGACGTCGGCTTCTGGATCAACGTGGGCTCGGTCGGGACGGTCGATCTTGCGTGGCTCAAGCTCGTGCGCCTCACCAGGGCCGACTACATCGAGGAGCTGAAGCGCAAGTACCCCGACGGAGGCCCCAGGAACCTCCTGCGCACCTCGCGCTTCCCGCTCGGGCTGCAGAGCGGATGGGCGTTGGGACGGGACAACTCCGATGGTGACGATGTGCTCCTCGGTCCGGACCCCCAGACCATCGGCCCGAGCGGCTCTCCGGGACTCGCCATCAAAGCCGATGAGCCGACGACGCTCTACAGCGCGCCCTTCGCCGTTCCCCTCGGCTTCCAGGCCCACACGGCCAGCCTCTACGTTCGGGGGAGTGGAGAGGTCCGAGTGCTGGTGCGGTGCGACGGCCGGCAAGTCGCTCAGCAGACCTTCCAGCTCGACGGAACCGAAGACTGGCAGCGCGTCCATGTCACCTTCAACCCGACCCTCATGGCGGAGGCTTACAGCCTGCAGATCAATGGGGCAGCCACCTTCTGGATGGACGCCCTGCAGGTTCAGCCCGGCTCCCAACCCGGTCCATACACATCGCAACTTCCCTGTGAGGTCGCCCTGGCCTGTCCGCCCTCGGATGCGTCGGTGGCGCGAGTGCAGTTCGAGGACGAGCCGGCGGAGGTTCAGTATTGCGTGACCGGGGAAGCGACCGGCGGGGTTCTGCGACTGAAGGCCGTCAACGCCTACGGGGACGAGGATGATCTGCCGTCCGTCGATCTCCCCGACAAGCTGCCGGTTACCGGAAGCAGTCGATACGATGTCTTCCCGAAAGCGCCGTTCGGCCCGTTCCGCGTCGAGGCATGGGTCGAAGATGCCGCCGGAGAGCGTGCGAGTGCCTAC
>CBFDAZ010000034.1:0-16998 GCA_965602825.1 uncultured bacterium | reverse complement strand
GCGCGTCTTGTCCTGCCCTTTGCCCATGCGCGCGGCGCCGGCCCGTATCAGGCTCTCGACCAGCATGGGGTCGCAGTTGCAGCCGCGCTTGATTTTCCAGCAGCTCTTGCGTTCCTTGTAAGCGGGGCAGACCTCCCGGATTGTGTCGTGGCAGTACGGCAGCTCCCAGCACTTGGACCAGATGCCCCCAGTCCGCTTGACCTTCTTCGGCCCGAGTTGGCTGTCTTCTTCCTCCTGGGCCTTCCGCCGCGAGGCGGGCCCCGTCTTGATGGTATAGCCGATGTGATAGAGGATGCGCAGGAGGGCGGCTGTGCAGATGGCAAAGCCGGCGTTACGCGTCCACACGCTGATCGCGAGAGCCGCGGGATTGGTCTGTTCCTGCAGCTTGCTGAGGATGAGGACGGGCGTCCCGAAGATCAGGCCCAGGCCGAGCAGGCCGGCTGCGACCACGTAGGCGACCTCGCCCATGGTGGCCAGAGCGAACGCGATGGTGCCGATGGTGCCGGCGGCGGCCAGCAACTTGCCCATGATGACGATGTTGCCGAGCTTGCGTTCATCGAGCTCCTGGGCTGAGAGGTAGCCGCCGTAGACAGCGTAGATGATGTAGCCGAGGGCAAAGACAAACAGCACCAGGCACACCTTGGCAACGGCCGCCGAGTAGCCGGCAACGTGATCAAACCAGTCCTTCGGGCGCTCAGGCGCGGGTGTCTTGCGCCGTTGGGAGCCTGAAGTAGCCAGCTCACATCACCTCCACTAGACGCATAACGCCTCCGGGAGCGGCTTCGGCCTCGTCGTCGTTGTCGGGAATGCGCGGATCACGCTGGTGGCGCTTCGGTCACGAGCGCGTTGTCCGGCAATAGAGCTTTGCCCGCGCCCACAAGTTCGTCGAACTCGGTGGGGTTGCCCGCCTTCGCCCGAGCATCTCCTGGGTCGGCGAGGCCGCGGATGACCAGATCGGCGAGATGCTGGTCCAGCGCCCACATCCCACGCTTTGAGCCGGTCTGGACCATGGAGCCGATCTGGTGGGTCTTGGCCTCACGAATGAGGTTGCGAATGGACGGGATCGCCTCCATCGTCTCGAAGGCCGGGACACGGCCGGAACCGTCGGGCTTGCGGACGAGGACCTGCGACATCACGGCGACGAGGTTTACCGAGAGCTGCATCCGCACCTGTTGCTGCTGGTGGGTCGGGAACACGTCGATGACGCGGTCTACGGTCTGGACTGCATCGGTGGTGTGGAGTGTGGCGAAGACGAGGTGACCGGTTTCCGCGGCGGTGATGGCGAGCTGGATGGTGTCAAGGTCTCGCATCTCACCGATGAGGATGACGTCCGGGTCCTGCCGGAGTACGAACTTCAGCGCGTTCTGGAAGCTCATGGTGTCGGCACCGACCTCGCGCTGGTTGATCAGGCAGTTGACGTCGGTGTGGACAAACTCGACCGGGTCCTCCACGGTCATGATGTGTTCGGGCCTGGTCTCGTTGATGTACCGCAGCATGGCGGCCAGGGAGGTAGACTTGCCGCAACCCGTGGGGCCGGTTACGAGCACCATGCCGCGAGGTCGCTCTGAGGCCCGGCGCGCCAGCTCCGGAAGGCCAAGCTCCCACATGGTCTTGATGTCGTAAGGGATGACCCGGTAGAAGCTGCCGGTATTGCCTCGCTGCTGGCAGACATTGCAGCGGAAGCGAGCGACGCCCTCGATCTCGTAGGCGTAGTCGAGTTCCCAGTCCTCCTCGAACTGCTTGATCTGCTCATCACTGAGGTTGCTGAAGCTCAGCTCTCTCGACTCCTCGGGCGTAAGGGCGTCCATCTTCATTGGGACCATGTCGCCGTAAACGCGCAGCATCGGCGGGCACTTGGCCTTGATGAAGAGGTCCGAAGCATCCTGCTTTGCCGTGAATCGCAGCAGGTTATCGAGTGTCATTTCCATCGATCTTCGCCTCCGAGGCGGGAGTCAACACCTGGACAGCGTGGGTGCGAGGCGGCGACAAGAACGCGCCAGCCTAGATCACAACCAACTCCTCAGGCGGCTGTACTCCGCAGCGCATGTAGAACTCCTTGGGATACGACGACTTGGCGAGGGCTTCCTCAAACGTGATGAGGTCCTGCTGGACGAGACCGACCAGGTACTGATCGAGCACGATCATGCCCTGCTCCGCCCCAGCCTGGATCATGTTGTAGAGCATATGGGTCTTGCCCTCGCGGATCGCCGCCCGAATGCCGTGGGTGCCCAACATGATCTCGAAGGCGGGCACTCGGCCGTCGCCGGTCTTCAGCGGGAGCAGGCTCTGACAGACGACAGCCTGCAGGGTAACGGCGAGCTGCATACGGATCTGCTGTTGCTGCTGCGGGGGGAATACGTCGATGGCGCGGTCTACAGTCTGCATTGCGTCCGTCGTGTGCAGCGTCGCGTATACCAAGTGGCCTGTTTCCGCGGCAGTGATCGCGAGGGCGATGGTCTCCAGATCGCGCATCTCGCCGACGAGGATCACGTCCGGCGCCTGACGGAAAATCCGCTTCAGGGCATTCGCGAAGCTGTGGGTGTCCTGGCCAATCTCACGCTGGTTGATGACACACCTATTGTCGGTGTGCACGAACTCGATCGGATCCTCGATGGTGACGATGTGCTTTCGCATCTGTCGGTTGATCTCATCCACCATCGCGGCGAGAGTGGTGGACTTGCCGGACCCGGTCGGCCCGGTGACCAGTACCAGGCCTCGAGGCAACAGCGCAACGTGCTTGAGTACCTCGGGCAGCCCGAGATCGTCAATCGTCTCGATGTCGATCGGGATGCGGCGCAAGACGGCACCCAGGTGCCCCTTCTGGCGGAAACAGTTGACCCTGAAACGAGCGACGTCGGCCAGCTCGTAGGCCATGTCCATCTCCCACACCTCGCGGTAGATGGTACGGCGTCGCTCGCTCATGATGGCGAACATCAGGTCTTCCGTCTCGTCGGGCTCCAGCTTCGGATAGTCGAGCCGCTGAAGCTTGCCGTGGATACGGAAAGTCGGCGGCTCGCCTACGCGGAGGTGGACGTCGGAAGCCTCCACGCCAGGCATCTGGCGAAGGAGATCATCGAGTGTGTAAGTGAGCGCCATGGCTTCCAGTCTCCCGTTCTCGCAGCGAGTTCAGATTCCGTGAGTGGCCGACCCGCGCCCCGAATGCCGTCTGAGGCTGGGTGCTGTGGACGCATTCAGCCGGTGCGTGGTGGTGCAGGCGGAATGCTCGGGGGCGTTTGCTGTGGCGCGCCCGCGGCGACGGCTCCGCCGGTGTCCTGATCGCCTGCTCCCGTCATCGGGTGTTGAGTGCCTGGCGGCTGTCGCCTGCGCTTCTCCTCGGCCTCGGCCCGCTTATCGTCGACTTCCCCTTCGGCCATGGCCATCGGGACCCGGGTATCGGTGAGATCCACATTCGGGTTCGCGCGGCGCAGCATCTGGCGCATCTCGGTGTAGTTGCCGGAGTAGAACAGCGCTTCCTGCGGCGAAATCCTGCCGTCCACGTAGAGTCTCAGGAGGCTCTGGTTCTTGGTCTC
Source organism: uncultured bacterium (assembly GCA_965602825.1). GTDB lineage: Bacteria > Armatimonadota > Zipacnadia > Zipacnadales > VGFC01 > CBFDAZ01. Next base: position 13,468 of record CBFDAZ010000034.1, on the reverse strand, counting down.
CATGCCCCAGTATTTGCCGTCGGCGATCAGGGGGTAGACCTCGCCGGGCCTCTGCTCCTCGATCGCCTTGGCAATAGTCGGCGTGACCCGCATGATCTCCAGAGCGGGCACCCGCCCCGGGGAGTCAGCTCTCGGCACCAGCGACTGTGACATCACGGAGCGCAATGTCTTCGACAGCCGCATGCAGATCATTGGCTGATCGTGAGGCGGGAACATGTTGATGATACGGTCGATGGTCTCTGCCGCGCTGTTGGTGTGGACGGTGGAGAAGACAAGGTGCCCGGTCTCCGCGGCCTGCATCGCGACGTGCATCGTCTCGATGTCGCGCATCTCACCGATCAAGATGACGTCGGGCGACTGCCGGACCACATACTTGAGGGCATCGGTGAATGACTCGGTGTCGATGCCTACTTCGCGCTGGTTCACGATCGCCTGCTTGTCGCGGTGGACGTACTCGATCGGGTCCTCCACCGTCACGATATTGCACTTGCGTGTCTCGTTGATATGATCGACCATGGCTGCCAGAGTGGTCGATTTCCCACAGCCCGTCGGCCCGGTAACCAGGATGAAGCCTTGGCGCTCGTCCGCGATCTGGTTGAGGACCGGGGGCATTTCCAGTTCTTCAATGGTCTTGATCTCTATCGGGATGATCCGCATGGCTAGACCGATGTTGCCGCGCTCCTGGTAGATGTTGATCCGCAGGCGGCAGACCCCCTCAACGGTCACCCCCAGATCCTTCTCGTGGTACTCGGCGAACTGGGCTATCTGGCGTTCGTCCAGCAGGGCGTGGGCGATCTCCTCGGTGTCCTCTTGGGTGAGGACGGCAGCGCCATCGATCTTCTCGACAACGCCTTTCACGCGAATTGAGGGCACCACTCCGGGCTTCCAGAAGACGTCAGAGGCGTTCACCTTGGCCCCATCGACTATGACGGCTCTCCAATCGATCAACTCACCAACCTCCTATGACAGCGTGCGTTCTTCCCAAGCTTGTCGAATTGCTCGTCACCGACGGATCCGGCGCTGGCCCCGGTCATACGCCGCCAGTCCTGTCGCGTCGTCAGTCGCTGGGACGCGGGGCCGGCTGGCCTTCCTCAGATTGCTCCGTCACTCGGCCTGTGTCTTTGGCGAGGGGCGCACGTTTATCCTCCTTGCGCCCTCTATTCCGTGCGCGCCGCAGCGACATGCCCCACCACGTCAGTCCCCATGCGAAAACGCCGGTACCCACGGAGCCCAGCGCTAACAGGATCCAGAGAATCCAGGTCGGCCGCCGCTGTTCTGGCTGGCCGCCGGTCGCATGCCGGGGCTCGTCGGTAACCGGGACTTCGGTGAGCGAGACGTCGTCGGGCCGGCTGAATGAGGCATCCTGTACGTGTATCGTGTAGTGCGTGATGTTCCCGGACCGATGTCCCTTGGCCGACAGGAAGCGGTTCTCGCCGGTGAAGTCCCCCGCGGGGCCCGTCGCGACGCCGTGCAGAACGAGGGCGATGTCAGCGAAGCGCCTGAAGGCGTGGAGGAACGGGAAGAGAGGTACGCGACCCGACGCGTCCGCAGTGACCGCCCGGCTGATCTCGGCCTCGTAGTAGACGTTGCCCTCTTCCTCGGTGCGGTCGGGCGCCGAGATTGTCCAGTCGCCTGCCTGGGCGAGGGCGTCCACATCCTCGGTAACCTTCTGCGGGCCCGGATCGGAGGGGTAGGTGAGCGTCAAGATGCTCCGGGCGCCACCCATTCCACTGACGGCGATGCCCATCTCGCGGGGGGCGTCGCCGGTCGCCCGAGGATCAGTCTGGGCGGGCACACTAGGCCAGACGAGCAAAGCGTAAGCCCCCGCCGCAAGAACGGCGTGCCACAAGAGGGCCCTCTCTCTCCCCCCATGGTCGGCGGTCGCCAAGTCTAGCCTCTTCGGCCACGCGAAGGGATCATAAACCAAGCAGGACGGGCCGAGCCCGTCCCACAGTTAAGTGGTCCCGGACGGCAGCCCGGAACCTCGAGTATTCGGTTTGGTTGTGTGGTGGAGCAGGCGGGAATTGAACCCGCGACCTTCTCCATGCCAAGGAGACGCGCTCCCCCTGCGCCACTGCCCCACCCGAACCAGATTATAGCAAAGGGAGCTGGCTTCGTCAACCGCGCTGCGGCGCCACATGTGCGTTGACAGGCGGGCGACGGGAGCGCTATAGTTAAGGGGCACACAGGCGCGATCTCCGATGCAGGCGGGGGCTGCCTAGATTACCATGAAAGACTGGTAGCTGCGGCGTTACGCCGCAGGCGCAGTGTGGCCCCAGATGCAGTTGTCGCCATTGTCGCCGTTTCGCGTCGGAACGCCGACAATGGCGGATGTGAGCCGACGTAGGCAGCCCCCGCCCGCGTTCCCTGCTTGTGGTGGTCCACGATGCTGGAGTTCCTCAGGCGACTGCTGGGTGTCGGGCAGGACAGCGGGTGGCAACGCGCATGGGCCGCGGGCGCAAGGCCGGCGCTGCCGCCGCGCCGCAAGTGCCCGGGCAAGCAACCATCCTATCCGCTGCTAGGCGACCCCGCCCGGCTCGCCCGTTACGGTCTCCCCCAGATCCGGAACATCGACGAGCTGGCTGACCACCTCGAGTTGAGGCGAGGCCGGCTCAACTGGCTTGCCTCGCTCCACGGCGACAAGGCTCGCAGCCACTACATCGAACACGAGATCCCGAAGCGGTCCGGTGGCGTCCGTCTGATCCATGCACCGAAACCGATCACCCGCTGGGTGCAACGCTGGATACTCAGCAACATACTGCAGCGAATCCCGCCGAGCGATGCCGCGCATGGTTTCGTCAAGGGGCGCTCCATCCTCACCAACGCGGCCCCCCACGCGGGGAAGAGCATTGTCCTGTCCGCCGACATCCAGGACTTCTTCCCCTCTGTCTCACTCGCCACAGTGGCGGGCATCTTCGGGTGGATGGGATACCCGCAGGAGGTGGCACGGACTCTGGGGATCTTGTCTACGTGCCTGGTCGGACGCCGGCGCGTGCTGCCGCAGGGAGCACCGAGTAGCCCGGCGTTGACCAATCTGATCTGCTGGAAGCTGGACCGGCGCCTTGAGGGGCTCGCGCGCAAGTTCGGGGCCACCTACACGCGATACGCCGATGATCTCACGTTCTCGGGCGACAGGGAATTCAAGAACGGTCTGAAGCGCTTCCTGCCGCTGCTCTGGCGCATCGTCAAGGACGAGGGCTTCCGACTGAACAAGGCCAAGACGCGGTTCTCGCGGAAGGGGCAGCGCCAGACCGTCACCGGGCTGGTGGTGAACCAGAGGCCGAACGTGTGTCGGCAACGGGTCCGGCGTCTGCGGGCAATCCTCCACAACTGCCGGGTCCACGGTGTCGAATCGCAGAACAGAGCCAGCGATCCGCTGTTCCTCGGGCGGCTGAGGGGCGAAGTGGCATTCGTCTCGCAGGTCAACCCGGTGCAGGGGGCCAAGCTGAGAGCCGTTCTGGATCAGATCCCCGAGAACTGAGACCCTCAGCAGTACCGCGTTGTTCCCTCAGCACGCACCTGCCGCTGCTGCACGCAGAGGACCCGCCGCGGCCCGCAGCGAAATGCCGGGCTGAGGGCGTGATGCCGGGGATCAGTGGCTGTTCGCTTCGACCATCCGGCTGACGCACGTACCGAAGGCCGGGCGACCCCGCTCGGCCGCTTTGCTGACCCGCTCCAGGTCTTCGATGGCTACCGAAACAGAACCCCAGTCGGAGCCGACGGCGACGACGGCTCGCATTCCGCAGAATGCAGTCACGCGCCGGGCCATCCTGCTTGGCATCATCCTCATACCGCTCAACTGCTACTGGATCATGATGGTCGAGGGCATCTGGCACTCAGGCCACCCGACGGCCATCTCGTTGATGTGGAACGTCGTCTTCAACATCCTCGTCCTGCTGCTGATCAACCTGTTACTGAAGCGCTTCCTGCCCTCGTACGCCCTTACTCAGGGCGAGTTCGTCACGGTCTACGTGATGCTGGCGATTGCGTCGGCGCTGGCCGGCCACGACACCCTGCAGTTGGGAATACCGAACCTCTCACACCCGTGGTACTTCGCCACCGAAGCCAACAAGTGGGAGGAGCTGTTCCACAAGCACCTGCCGCAGTTCCTGACGGTCCCCGACCTGGGCGTCCTGGAGGACTTCTACGACGGGGGATCGACGCTCTACACGCCCGAGCACCTGACGGCCTGGGCTGGTCCAACGCTCTGGTGGTGTGCCTTCATACTGGCCCTGGGTCTCGTGATGGTCGGCCTGAACATCCTGGTCCGTAAGCAGTGGACGGAACGGGAGAGGCTGGGGTTCCCCATCGTGCAACTCCCGCTGGCGATGACCAAGGATGGCGGGTCCACGGAGTTCTTCCGCGACCGGATGCTGTGGATCGGCATTCTACTCGCCGCGACGCTGGACATCTGGAATGGGCTGCATGCCTTCTGGCCGGTCGTACCCCTCATCGATGTCCGGCACGACGGGGATCACTACCTCGAGACGCGGCCGTGGGGCGCGCCGTGGAACGCCATGGGCCGCATCTGGCTGCCGCTATATCCCTTCATCATTGCCTTGGGCTACCTGCTCCCGCTGGACTTGTGCTTTGCCATGTGGTTCTTCTTCATCTTCCGGAAGCTGCAGCAGGTGGCCGCGCGGGCGGCGCCGATCTCCTACTTCCCGCTGCTTCCGTACCTCAACGAGCAGTCCACCGGGGCGTGGGTGGCGTTGTTCTTCTACGGCATGTGGACCGGCCGACGCTACTTCAAGGACTTGGTCGTCTCAGCCATCCAGGGCAAAGCCTCGGGTGAAGTGGACCCACACGACCCCCTGTCCCAGCGGGCGGCCTTCGTCTCGATTGGGGTCGGGCTGGCGTTCATCGTCTACTTCTGTCTGAAGGCCGGCATGACTCTGTCATGCATCATCCCGTTCTTCGCCTTTACGCTGATGCTCTTCCTGGCGCTTACCCGCATGAGAGCGGAGCTCGGGCCGCCGGCGCACGAGATGGCCGGGGGCATGAACGCCGGGCAGGTGCAGGTGACGATTGTTGGCACGCGAGCGCTGGGGCCCAAGAACCTGGCGATGTTCCCGATGTTCTGGTGGATGACGGGCCGGGGCTATCGGACGACGCCAATGCCGCATCAGCTTGAGGCGTTCTACATGGCCGAGGTGTCCCGCATGGACCCCCGCCGCCTGGGGCTGGCGATGGCCATCGCGTTCGGCCTGGGAAGTCTGGGTGCGTACTGGGCGGCGATCCACTCGACCTTCATCCACGGCAACAGCCCCTTGATCGGGCACAACTGGGGGCAGTGGAACCAGCTCGCCGGTCGAGTCGCCAATGACATCCCACCCAATTACCAGGGCATCACGTTCATGGGTATTGGGTTCCTGGTGACGTTGGGCCTCGCCTGGATGCGAACGCGGTTCGTCTGGTGGGCGTTCCATCCCGCCGGTTATGCCTTGGGCATGTTGTTCGGGGTGGACTACTTCTGGACGTGCCTCGTGATTGCGTTCATCATCAAGCTGATTGTCCTGCGCTATGGAGGGCACAAGCTCTTCCACAAGCTGCTGCCGGTCATGTACGGCGTCATCATCGGCGAGTACTGCGTCGGCGCGTTCTGGTCCGTCACCAGTGTCGTGCTGGAACGCCCGACCTACGACTTCTGCCCGGGCTAGGGAGGGAGATCCCAGTGAGCGAGAGGACGCCGGACGCCACGCCCGCGATCCGCTGGGCACGTCCGGAGGACCTGGACGAGATCGTCGCCATCGCTCTCCGCGCGTGGGAGCCGATATTCCGCGAGCGTGGACAGGTCCTTGGCGAAGATCTGATGAGGCGCGATCGGGGAGGCGGGGATTGGCGGGAGAAGAAGGCGCAAGAGGTCCGGAACCACTGCGAGAAACTGCCCGACAGCGTGTTGGTCACGGAGCTTGATGGGCGTATCGTCGGCTTCCTGACGTTCCATGCTGGCTGGGAGTCCGGGATCCTGACCATCGGCAACAACGCGATCGACCCCGACTGCCAGGGCCGAGGCTACGGGACGGCGCAGTACCAGTTCGTACTCAACTGGGCGCGAGACAAAGGCCTGCTCTACGCCAAAGTGCTCACAGGGCTGGATGACTGCCACGCCGCGGCGCGGGCGGCGTACGAGAGGGCCGGCTTCGACATGGCGATACCGCACGTCACCTACTACAAGAAGCTGTGAGCGCTGGGCTGAGGCTACTGCATATGGCTCTGCTGTCGGTGGTTCCGTTTGTGCTTGTGGTCAGCGCGCTCCCGCTGACTCCGTGCCAGGCGGCCTCGCCCGAGGGCGTCGATGCCTTGCCGCCCATGGACTGGGTGGCGCCGGTACATCCCCTGCGGGACACGCTCAACGTGCTCTTCAGCCCTGCGTCTCGACGGCAGCCGGAGTGGAAGCGGACGCTTGTATGGCTGGCGCTGAACAGGAAGCCAAGGCGCGCGCACATCACGGCATTCTGTCCACGCTGCGGAGGCAAGAGGACGCGCTGGGGTACCGATGTCCGGCCGGGAGTCGCGGCTGCTGACCCCGCCTTCTGGGGGCCCGGGAGCGTCGTCTGGGTCGGCGCGCCTGTGAACCACATCCTCGTCATCGAGGACAGCGGCGCTGCCGTGAAGGGGCTGGACCGGTTCGATGTGTGCGTCAGCCGGGACCATCGGGTCTGCGGGGAGATCGGTCAGCGTTGGGGTGTGGAGTATGTCGAGCTGTTCCGCGCCAAGCCGAGCACCAAGTGGGGACGCAGACCCTCGGACTGGGAACCCCCGCTGCCCTTCGAGCCATTTCGGCTGTTGCCCCGGGTGCCCGACCGCGGTGGTGCTTAGAGCTCGATCTCCAGGCCGTCGTAGGCCACCTCGACGCCATGAGGGGTGAAGTAGTCCACCAGCTCCTGGTACAGGGCGCCTCCGTTGTGTGAGAAGTGCGTCGCGATGACCCGGCCGCCCGGCGAGAGCGCGCCCAGCGACCCGAGTTCAGCCTTCGCCTCTACGACCTGTGGCGCCCCCAGGTGGCTTCCTCCGCCGCTCTCGATCCCGTAGGTGCAGTCGAGCAGGACAACATCAATCTCCCGCCCCGACAGGAAGTCCCACGTCTCGTCGGGATACCAGCCCGTGTCATTCCCCTGGAGCAGCTTGCCGGCCGGCGCCTCGATGAGGTAGTTGACCGCCTCCTCGTCGTTCGCGTGGTCGGCCAGGATCGGGGTCACCTGAAGGTCGCCGGCTGCCACACCTTCGAAGGGCTTGATGAGGCGGAACTCCGCCTGAAGGAGTGGCAGGATCTCGAAATGAGTCCCCAGCTTCTCTTGTACGTGCTGGTTTCCGTAGATTGTGAGATGGCTGGTCGGCGGGAGTTGAGCGAACCCGGGGCGGCGGTAGTACAAGTCGGGGACGTACAGATGATCTTCGTGCGAGTGGGTGAAGAAGAGGTGGGCCAGTGCTGAGTAGTCCAGGCCGAATTCCCACATCTGCGCCAGCGCGTCGGGCCCGAAGTCGATCTGGATGTGACCGTCGATGTTGTATGCCGCTCTCCTGCGCACGTCGCGTCCTCCGCGCCGCGCCGCCTCGCGACAGGCATCGCAGGTGCACCACAGGGCGGGCCAGCCTTCGGCCGCTGCCGTACCTAGAACCTTGAAGACCACGCGGCGATCAACTCCCGTTTCCGGTCGGGCGATGTGCCCTCAACCGTCGGCTCCCACCGTATCTTACGCCCAGATTCGCTCGCTTGTTCCTCTGGCGCTCAATCAGATGGGGGGATGGATGCCGGGGCGTAGGTCCTCCGAGAACGTCCCACGGAGGCGCGGCCTCACCATGTGGAGTGATCCCTGTCTCCCGGTGCAGCGCCTCGGTCTCCGCGTGTTGTTGACAGGGCATCCTGAGGTGAGTAGCGAAGAGACCGCGAAGCCAGTGCTCGACCATCCGGATCGGGGGATACCAATGAAGCCTGCGGATCTCAAACGGAATCTCCGCGAAGGCAAGCCGGTCTTCGGCACCATGGTCGCCATGTGCCGGACGCCGGACGTGATGTTGCTTCTCGCCCACGCGGGCATGGACTTCACGCTGATCGACACCGAACACGGCGCCTTCACCACAGAGACCGTCGCCGACCTGTGCCGTGCCGCACGGAGCGTAGACCTCTCGGCAATCCTGCGCGTGCCGGGACGGGGGCCGACCTATGTCAGCCGGTCGCTCGACATCGGGGCGAATGGTCTGATGATGCCCCGGATTGAGGCGGCGGAGGAGGCGGCGGATGTCGTGAAGTGGGCGAAGTACCGGCCGGAAGGCAACCGCGGGGTTGCTCTGGGCGGCGCGGGTCGCGACTACCGTTCTGCGCCCGATCCCCGCGCAGCGATGGCGGAGGCGAACGAGTCCGCCGTCGTCGTGATCCAGATCGAGAGCCGCGAGGCCGTCTCGCGGATCGATGAGATCGCGGCCGTGCGTGGCATCGATGTCCTGCTGATCGGCCCGTTCGATCTGTCTGTCACGCTGGACGTGCCCGGACAGTTCGATCACCCGGACTTCGTCGCAGCTGTGCGCGAGGTCGTCCGAGCGGGCCGCGACCATGGCGTGGCTTCGGGTATTCATGCGCCCGACATCGAGCAATGCCTGTTCTGGCGCGATGAGGGGATGACGTTCCTCGCGTGCTCCAGCGAGGCCGGCATGATCCGCAGCGGCCTGGTGCGGGTGCGAGAGGCGTTTGACAAGGCCTGAGGCGCCTTTGGGACTGAGACCCCGCGAAAGGTGGATGATGATGAGCGGCTACCCTTTGCTCTTTTCTCCGATCAAGATCGGCTCTGTGGAACTCCGCAATCGCGTCGTAATGCCGCCCATGGTGACATGTATGGAGGCGGGATCGGATCAGGACCACGCATGGTACGTGGCCCGCGCGAAGGGCGGTGTTGCCCTCGTGATCCGCGAGGCGACGCTGATCCGGAAGCTCGCCGATCCGGCCTTCACGGACAGGCTGCAGCGCACTGTCGATGCCATGCACGAGGCCGGAGCGGCCTGCGCGGTCCAGCTCATGGAACGTGGTCACACGGTCGATGGGGAGCGGATCGCCGCCTCGTCCACGGAGGGCGCCCGAGAGGCGACCGAAGAGGAGCTCCAGGAACTGATCGAGCTCTACGCCAAGGCTGCGCTGGAGTGTCGGCGGATCGGCTTCGATGGCGTGGAGCCGCACGGCGCACATGGCTTCTTCTTGAACCAGTTCTTCGCCCCCGAGCAGAACCGGCGGACGGACGCCTTCGGAGGCTCCCTGGAACGGCGCATGGAGATGGGTCTCCGGGTGGTCAGGGCAGTGAAGGCGGCCGTGGACGACGAGTGCTTGATCCTGTATCGCCACACGCCCAAAGGGCCCGGCTACTCGATCGAAGACAGCCAGGCCTTTGCCCGTGCGCTCCAGGAGGCGGGAGTGGAGATCCTGGACGTTTCGCCCAGCAACAGCGACGACGCGGCCCCGAAGGCCGACATGGGCGGGGCGCTCAAAGGAGTCGTTGATGTTCCGGTCATCGCCGTCGGCGGACTGAACGATCCCGGTGCCGCGGAAGGGGTACTGGAGGCGGGGTACGCTGATCTGATCGCCATTGGTCGAGGCCTGATCGCCGATGCCGAGCTGCCGAACAAGATCCGCGAGGGGCGCCTCGACGACATCGTCGAGTGCGTGCTGTGCAACGAGAAGTGCTACGGTAACTTACAGCGTGGCGAACCGATAGGCTGCGCGCAGAATCCGGCCTCTGGGCAGGAGTATCTGTAGAGACAACCGGCTGCACGGGAGCTGCCCTGCGCCGAATCAGCGACGCCGAGCCCGGAGGCTCGGCGTCTGCGGCTAAGTGTGGTTTCCCTCACTAGCCCTCATCATTCACGATGCAGTGTGGTCCGAGCCCCCAACAGCAGCGGGGAGGCCGTTGGCGACCTGCATCCGTAGTGCCGAGGTCGGGCGATCAGCAGCACAGTGTGCTTCACGGCAAGCACCGACACCGAAACAGAGTTTTCTGCCGGAAGGGCGCGGGAAACCGGCTCTTTTTCAAAAGAGCGGGTTGCCCGCGACGTTGGTCGTGAACAGACCGGGCTAGCTGGCCGGAGCCAGGAAGCTACGCACGCGCTTGACGACGGTGTAGGCGATTGCGGTCCTCTTCGTGCCAAAGCCCTCATCCGACAGGTTCCGCACGTACTTGACGCCATTCAGCGCGGAGTAGATGGCCTTATCCGCTCCCTCGATCTCCGAGAGCCGGTCACACGTGGCCTCCGGCCCGGTGCGCCAGACTAAGGTGGCAACCTCTGTCGCGCAGTCCTCGGCCTTGGCCTCGAACTCCGCATCCTCCAATGCGCGAGCACCGGCCAGCATCTCCGCGACACTCCCGACCAGCTCCCGGTCCTCCTCCGGCACGACGATCTCCTTCTTCGGCGGAGGGGTCGGACCCGAGCCACCGTTGCTCTTCGCGCTGCCGTTGCCGGATGAGCCCCCCATCTTGGTTACGGGCTCAGCACGCGGGAACTGCTGGTCGAAGCCGGCGACCCACTGCCGCGCGAGGGTTCTGGTTGAGATGCCCTTGCCCTCAACATCCCCCGGCCGCACCTGGACCAGGAACGTGCCGCCGATGTAGATCGAGGGGAGACCATCCTCCAGCTTCGTCCACAGCTTCGGTTCGCCCACCTCCTCGACGGACAGCGCCTCGACGATGTTCTTCTCAACCTGGCTGCCACGCGCCGACACGCTGCCATACGGTCCGGGATCGCGGAGCCGCCCAATGATCTTGTTCGCCAGGATGAGATCGTAGTAGTCGCCCGCCATGGCGGGGACAATCGCTGCGACCAGTAGTGCCCATGCTGCTACAATGCCAACTGCGGTACGGTGCGGTGTCATCTAACTTCTCCTCTGTCAACCGGGTCGCTCCCGATGCTGTGATGTCTACTATCTGAGATAGTAGACCATCGGCACGCCCGGAGGTTCACGTGATGCTGCTCACATGGGGGCGGACTCGTGGTGCATGACAAGTGCCGCGTCGCAACATATTGCGCCCACATGGGTGCAACGTGTGGTTCGATCCGCCGGCCACCAGACGGCTAACCGGAGCCCGATTGTCACTGAAGAGCAACGGGTTGTCAAGACCCACTTAGCGCAGACAGGATTTCGGGGCCGCCCGGAGGAACAGGAGCGCTACCATGATGGCTCTGCTTCTTCCCGTTCTCCAGGCCAGTGGCAATCTCGGTCTATCGTGCCAGCCCGGCCCCCGGATGGCCGTGGGGAGTGGCGGGCACGCGGCTGTTGTTGTGGATGGCGCTCTGTTTGTCGTTGGGGGAACGAACTGGCGCGGCGGCGAGAAGTTCTGGTTGGGCAGCATCTACCGCTTCGACGTGGGAGAGGGCGAATGGTCGTCGGCGGGTCGGCTGCCGATGAGCATCGCCTATGCGGCGAGCGCGTCCGCCGGTGACCGGCTGTACCTGTGCGGAGGCAGCGACGGCGAGCGGCCGCTGCGGAGTTGCGTGAGGCTCTCGTCGGCGGGGCGAGGCCTCAAGTGCGAGCCGCTGGCGCCACTGCCTGAAGCGCGCGTGTATGCCGGTGCAGCCGTCTGCGGTGGCGTGCTGTACGTGGTTGGTGGCGCGGCAGACCAGGCGGACCTGGCCACCACGACCGGCGCGTTGTTCGGGATGCCCCTCGACGGCGCACGGCGGCGCTGGCAGGCGCTGGCGCCCTTGACCGATGGCCGCTTCATCCCGGCAGTTACCGCGGCAGGCGGCAAGCTGTACGTCTTCGGCGGAGGGCGACTGAACGCGAAGGGAGAGCCGCAGAACCTCGCCGACTCGTGGGTGTACGAGCCCGAGGACGACGCCTGGACCCGGCTGCCCGACCTCCCGCAAGCGGCCCGGGGCATTGATGCGGCTACCGTCAGCGACGATCTCATTCTCCTGTTCGGAGGATACACGGCGACGGCCGTACAGGCGCGCCGGAAGGGGCCGGCCTTCGGGTTCTCCGATCAGGTCCTGGCCTTCCGGCCGAGCGAGCAGGCCTTCGAGCGAGTGGGCCGCATGCCCTATGCGGCCATCGGCACGGCGCCCGTGCTCGCGGGCGGACGCATCTACCTCACCGGCGGCGAAGACCGGATGAGGCATCGGAGCGATCGTCTGTCCGTTGTTAGCTGGCGGTAAGTGCACTGCGCGGGGAACAAGCGCCTCACTATCATGGTTCGCTAGTACAGTCCCGCGCCCAGGACGTGATGCAGCGGACCGGGCGTGTGCTGGTTAGAACCGACAGAAGGGAGATCCCTGATGGCGAGAGATCGCATGTCCCGCCGGTCGTTCGTGAAGACAGGTGTCGTTGGATTGGCTGGTGCCGGTACTGCTTTGACGACCGCCAAGGCGCTTGCCCAAGAGGCCGCTGAGCCCGAGGCCCGCAACCAGCGAGACGGGATGAGATACCGGGTCCTGGGCCGCACGAACCTGCTCGTCTCCGAGCTTAGCATGGGCGGTCAGCAGGTGACAGCCGGAGTGCTTTCAGCGGCCCTTGACAAAGGGGTGAACCTGTTCCACACCGCCATCGCCTACGATGGGGGCAACTCGTTTGCCGAGGCTGCCAAGGTGCTCCCGGACCGGCGCGACGAGGTCTTCCTGGCGGTGAAGGGACTGGTCAGCGTCGATCAGTTCAGCCAGTGGCTGAACATGCTGAAGACTGACCACGCCGAAATCGTGTTCCACCCGACCTCTAACGAGCAGGACGCGCTCGACCAGGATGGGAGACGTCTCGAGCAGTTCCAGGCCCTCAAGGACGCGGGCCTGGTGCGCTTCCTGGGGCTGACCGCCCACAGCAATGTCGGCGCGGTCAGCGCGGCGGCCGTCCAGTCCCGTCATTGGGACGCGATCATGCCGCAGTACGGGCTCGCGCTCAGGCAAGAGGTCATGCCCGCGGTTGACGCGGCCCAAGGGAACAGTGTGGGTGTACTGGGCATGAAGACGCTTGCGGGTGCCCGGGGCGAGGACATCAAGACCGCTTTCCAGACGGCCCTCGACAAGCCCGGCTTGACGACGGTGCTCAAGGGCCTCCCCAGCTTCGAGCTTCTCGATATGCTCGTGGCGGCTGTCAATGGTCGTCCGACAGCCGAGGAGCAGGCCTCCATGTGGCGGAACGCGGTCGCTCGCCGGAGCGAGACGTGTGCGATGTGCTCCAAGTGCAACGGGTGTCCGCAAGGCCTCGCGGTCCAGGAGACGGTGATGTGCTTGCTCTACTACGACCGCGAGTTAGCCAACCCGGGTCACGCCAAGCAGGTCTACCGCTCGTTGCCGCCCGAGCAGACGGCGCTGGCCTGCGCGAACTGCGGGACGTGTGAGAGAGTCTGCCCACACGACCTGCCGGTTCGCGAGATTATGCGGGAGGCGCACGGTAGATACGCCTAGCCCGAATCATTCACGATGCACTGCGGCCACAGCACCCAATGGCAGCGGGCAGGCCGTTACGGACCTGCGTCCGTGCTCACGGAGTGGG
>CBFDAZ010000033.1:0-17009 GCA_965602825.1 uncultured bacterium | reverse complement strand
CCGACGCGCGACCTGATCTGCAAGAACATCGACCGCGACACCCTCGCACCCATCAATAATGATTGCGTAGAGGACATCGCGGACAAGGTGGCCCCCGCCGTGGCCGAGGAGCGCTTTGCGGGCCAGACGGACCCCGTGTGGATTGTCACCTACCCCTGGTGGCCGCTGATGGAGCTCCTCGCCGCCGGCAGCATCCTCCGGCGCGTCGGCGCCGGCGAGGAAGTGGACGCGCTCATGCTCCGCGCGGTACGGGGCATCTTCCGGTACTACCAGAACGAGCGGATCGATGGGCTCTGCTACCAGAACATCGGCGATGGCTTCTTCGACTACATCAACGTGCCGCCTGCTACGGCCAGCCTCGACCTGATGCACAGCCACCGTTCCCTGCGCGTCTTCGTGCGGGAACTGAGTGGTGGGGAGATCACCTGAGCCGCGATCCCGGCGATCCGCAGCTTCCGCCGGAACTCCTAGTGTCCATTGCGTGCTGAATCACAGGGGCCGCAACGGAGGCGAGAGTCGCACCGTCACAGGGGGAGGGGCAGACTGTGATGACTTGGGCTGATGCCCGAGAGGAAGGCCCCGAAGATGCGAGCAGACCTCACTTCAGTTGGACTCACGATTGTCCTGATAGCCGTCGTTGGCGGCCTTGTCTGGTTTGCACGCGCCCAGGCCCGGGCGCAAGCCGACTCCGAAGCCCACGCGACACCCGCTGCCCCCGCACCGGCTGAGGCGGCGCCGGTGTCGGAGCAGGAACCGTCGGGCGAATGGCGTGAGCTCACTCCCGAAGAAGAGCGCGTCATCGTCCGCAAGGGCACCGAGCGCGCCTTCACCGGCAAGTACCACGACCACTTCGCCGGCGGCGTCTACACCTGCCGCCGTTGTGGCGCGATGCTCTACCGCTCGGAGAGCAAGTTCCGATCCGACTGCGGCTGGCCCGCCTTCGACGACGAGATCCCCGGCGCCGTCAAGCGGGTCCCGGACGCCGACGGACGGCGCACCGAGATCGTGTGCGCGAACTGCGACGGCCACCTCGGTCACGTCTTCCTGGGTGAGCGTTTCACGCCGAAGAACACCCGTCACTGCGTGAATTCGGTATCGCTCGACTTCATCCCCGGCGACCAGGTGCAGTACGGCCGCGCCATCTTCGCGGCGGGGTGCTTCTGGGGCGTCGAGTACTGGCTCCAGCGCCAGCCGGGCGTCCTCGAGACGACGTCGGGCTACACGGGCGGCCACACCGAGAGCCCCACCTACGAGCTGATCCACCGGCGCGACACCGGGCACGCCGAGGCGGTCGAGGTGCTCTACGATCCCGTCCGCGTCTCCTACGAGCAACTCGCCAGGCTGTTCTTTGAGATCCACGACCCCACGCAGCGCGACGGTCAGGGCCCGGACATCGGGGCCGAATACCGCTCGGCGATCTTCTACGTGGACGAAGAGCAGAAGCAGATCGCGGAGAAGCTCGTCGCGGAGCTTGAGGCGAAGGGCATGAGCATCGGCACGCAGGTGGTGCCGGCCGGCCGTTTCTGGCCCGCGGAGGACTACCACCAGGACTGGTACCTGAAGAAGGGCTCGCCGCCCGCCTGCCACGCGCGCAAGCCGCTCTGGTAGGCCCGCCTCGGGCGGCTGCCGCTCGAATCAGTACCCCTTCGCGTTGTGGATGCGGAAGACGGGGACTGAGGAGCGGTTGAGGAAGCCCAGCCGTCAGGGGACTGACACCATTTCGGCCGTTGTCTGGGCGAAATGGCTGTCTGTCCCCCAGGTTTGAGGGCTTTCTCACCCCCCCGTGTTCCCGCTTGCCACCAGGCTGTCCTGCGCCCCAGTCACTGCCTCGCGACCTACGCCAGACCTGGTGATACGCTGGTTCTCGCGCAGCTCCACGTCTCCAGCCCGCCGACGTACAACGGACTTCCGCCGACTGGCACCCAATGGCGTTCCACGATCCTCGATCAACTCGCCGCCATCCGAGAGGGGCGGTGCGCCGTTGGGACTGACCCCATTCTGCCCGTCGTCGGCAAAAGTGGGGTCTGTCCCTCCGTTGGGGGTGGTTTCCCGACACCGCGCCTGTACCCGGTTCTTGCATCTCGAACCTACTCGTCGTCGAAGACCTGCACCTGGCCGAAGCGCCCCCGGAAGTGCTCGTCCCCGCCGGACTTGGCGATCTCCTTGTACTCCTCGGCCGTGAGCGGCTCGGCCACGTAGACGGCGGCCAAACAGTACTCGGGCGTGTCGGTGACGACCGCCAAGTTGACGGTGACGTCGCGGCCGGGCTTGGAGCCCGACCCGCTGGTGAAGACGACCATGACGACGGCCACCCCGAGGATCACGGCGAGGCACACAACGAGCAGCACGATATAGCGCTTCACACGGGCGAAGTCCATGCTGATCCGCACCTCGAGGGCCCGGACGCGTCGAGCCGACGCCGGGCAGTGTGGGGAAGACAGTAACGCTGCATGGGCGTCTTGTCAGTCATCTACGCCTGTATAGACTACGCCTCACAGGCGTGTGCCCCTATCCTCGCTCCATCCGCCGGCGAGGAGGGGCACCTTGGCGACCATTCAGGAGATCATCGGTGCACGCATCCGGACGCTGCGACAGCAGAAGGGGTGGACCCAGGAGGAGTTGGGCGGCCGTTCCGAGCTGGACTTCACGACCATCGGCGGCGCGGAGCGCGGCGAGAAGAGCGTGTCGCTGAACAGCCTGCAGCGGGTGGCCGGGGCGCTCGAGGTCAGTATTGCTTGGCTCGTCCGGGAAGAGCAGAATGCTACCGGTGAAGCCGAGTGCGAGGGCCTGACCGAGGAGCTACTGGCGCTGGCACGGGACCTGCCGCCAGAGGAGCTGCGGCACGTGCTGGGACTGGTGAAGGCGGCCCGGTCCTACCTGGCCGGCCGGCAGGACGGCTGACCGGGGAGCCTCGAAGACCGACGCCCCCTATGGAGCACCCGCTGTGCGACCCCCTACGCGACGCTGTGCTGCACCCGAGACGCTGCCCGCGGCTGCAGTATGATACCGTTTTCCGTGGGGCTGGCCGCCGGGGTGCAATATGATATGGAGATTGAGGGGGAGACGACATCTCCCGAGTCACTTGGCGCTGCAGAGACCGACGGCCACGGAGGATGCTCACATGATTCCGAGGAATCAAGGGCGAGATAGTCACGAATGTAATGCCCGGTGTGCGCCAATGTCTGCGCACCTCGTGAACATCCGCTCAAGCCGAGGCGGACAACGACATGAGCAACGGGGCTGACGCGCTGCGGGGGTTCGTCTACCAGTTCTACTGGTCGATTCATCGCTGCCTGGAAGCTGTCGTCAGAGTCGAGCAGTCGCTCACGAGCGAAGAAGAGCCGGATGCGTGCGTCATGGTGCTTGAGGGCGCCACCGATATCACTGAGGTGTCGGCGGCCGATGTTACCTATATACAGGTCAAGAGCCGAGAGCGTGGCGCTCACACATGGACACTCACCGAACTCGCAAACGAGGTCCTAGTACCATTAGCCAGCATTGAGAACAGAACCTCCGGGCGACACGAGTACGTCTTCGTCACAGACGGCGACTTCGACAGTAACTCCCAAGGGCTTGCTGGCTTGGCTCGCCGACTGTCAGAGAGAGTGCCCTATGGCGCAGACGACGCGACGTGGGGCGAAGTAGTTGAGTCCCTGGAACCGAGCGGCAGCGTCATCAGCACGGCTGAGGCTCGAGTGTGGGGCGGGCAGGCGCTCCAGTGTGAGGTTGAGGCGCTGCCGCGCTGGCTCGCCGATCTGAAGGTCTTCCGGAAGCTGGAGACGGCAGGACAAGTGGCTTGGTTCCTGAGCGCTATCCAACTTGTCGGGAAGCACTCATTGGAGGCGCTCCAGGCTCGTGCACGCGCGGAGTTGCGGAAACGCGTCCCGGCCGAGCGGGTTGAGGGGTACGAGAATCGGCTGCTCGGGGTAGCGCTCAAGTACTCCAGCCTGGACGCCGGCACCGAGTTCACCGCCGCGACGTTGCTTGAGGAGGCTGGGCTCGCGGGGGAGGAGTTCAACTGGGGCGTCATCGTGGAGAAGAGCCCTGCGCTCCTGTTGCACCGTACGAGGACGCTCGTAGGCGCACAGGAGCCCCAGTATGCCATCCGGGAGGACGCCCACAACGCATTCCGCACGTTCCTAGCGTCCGATAGGCGAATCTTCGCCATTGTTGGGCCGGGCCGAGCCGGGAAGACTCGTCTCATCTGTGAGCTGGCGCGCCAAGAGTGCGCCGGGCAGACCATCGTCTACCTAGACAAGGCGAGGAGCTTCCGGCTGCAGCGTGTCGGCCACGATTTGTGCAGCCTGCTCGGGCACGAAGCGGATACGCGGCTCGGAGGCAGAGAGCTCCTGCTGCGGATTGCGGGCCAGACCGGCGGTGAGACCGTTGCGGCCGTCTTTATCGATGCGCTTGACGAAGCTGAGGCCGCCCAGATCAGACCCCAACTCGACGACCTCTGGGAGCTGACGCGCAGCATCCCGCTGAAGGTCTGCGTGACGTGCCGAAGCCTCGAATGGGCGCGTATCTCCCGAGCTCTGGCAGATGCGCGCGACCTCGTCTCTGGTGCCGACTCCGAACCCAATGCTCCTTCCGCGCTTGGGGCTTCCGCTCAGGTGCCCTGCTTCGTGCTCGGTCGGTTCACGGATGCGGAACTCGTCGCAGCCTTGCGGATCAACGTCGGCAGCGACGTCGTGGCTGGCATCGTTGATAGGCCGCACGTGCCCGACGAGCTCAAAGAGATCCTGCGCGCACCGGCGTTCTTCGGCCTCTACTGTTCAATGTCGGCAGTCGCTAGGCGACGAGTGACATCAGGACACGCGGTCAGCTTCGTTGAGCTGACTGAAGCGTACTGGGACGACACGCTGGGGCGGTTGGCGGCAGGCCTGGGTCTGCGGCGACGTGCCGTTGAAGAGTGCGTTGTGAACTTAGCTGGTTACATTCGTGTCGCAGGGGACGCTGAGCGGGCCGTCGCCGTTGACGTCCTTCGCGACCAGCAGTTCGCCGTGCCGATGGACGTCGATAGCCGAGACAGCGGCACCGGGATGTACGCTGCCCTCGTCTCTGCGGGGATGCTGGAAGAGCTGCCCGACGAAGCAGCTGGGGAGCGGGTCAGGTTCGCCCACGGGGCCATGCTGGACCACGCGCTGATGGTGGCCCTTGCGCCGGGCATGCCGGCCGATGTGCGTGACGGCAATGCTGTGGAGGAGTGGGCTCGGGGTGTCCTCCCTGGGGGCGCAGAGCGGGGCCTCGACGTGCTGCTGGGAGCGCTGGCTCTGCTCCTTCAGAGGCTTGCCCTGCACGGCCACGACGAGGCTGCGCGCGCGCTTACTCGGGCGGTCCTACGGCGCTGGTGGCTAGAACCGACGGGGTTCTTCTCCTACGTCGGCGAGTTCGCGTGGATGAGCGAGACCGAAGGTCGCGTTCTGCACCGGATCAAGAGCGGACTGTCTCAGGCTTGGGGCGCGGCCGGAGAGCTCCAGCACTTGGGGGAAGCCTGGAGTGTAAGAGAGACGGACCCGGAGCAGGCCGGTGCCCTAGCCGGGGATATCCTTGATGGGCTTTCCCAGGTGCGTCGAGAGATAGAATGGTACGAACTGCTGAGGGAGGCCCCAAGTGAACGCACGCTGGACCAGCAACGGCATCCATTGCGTCTTCTGCTCGAACGGGCGGCCTCGCGCTTCGAGCGCATGGCTCGCGAGTGCAACGTACAGATTCGCATGCACGTCGGGGAGCCCGCGAATCCATATGTGCTAGTCGACTGGGACCTGATGGCGCATGTCCTCGACGCACTCCTCGACAACGCGATCAAGTACTCGGCACGGGGTAGGCCAGGCAGACCAAGGAGCATCATGGTGTGGTGGAAGCAAGCGGACCCCGGCAAGGACATGCACGTATACGTCGAGGGGTTCGGCGTACAGATCGATCCCAGCGACAGGGCGAGGATATTCGGACCGGGCGAGATCGGGTCGATCCGAGACCCACGACGTTGCATACCGGGGAGCGGTCTTGGCCTCGCTGTTGCCAAGAAGATCGTCACTCAGCATGGTGGGAACATCGACGTGTGGTGCGAGCTGTTTGATCCGGGGTTCACGTGTCCACCTCCCCCCAAAGTGCCAATGGGGCGGGTGAGGTTCCAGTTCTCCTTGCCAGTCGGCTGAACGAGCGCCAGGAGACCGAGATAGGAGGCGAAGCTATGCCCAGGCCCCCAAGACTGTTGTGGGCCGATGACGAGCCGCGGACAGTCAAGTGGTACGTCGAGGCAGTGCGGAGAGAAGGCTACGCCGTAGACATGGTACTCGATGCGGAGACGGCTCTCGAGAGCGTGCTCGAGGCCCTAGACCGTTACCACCTCCTAGTGCTCGACTTGTTTCTGCCGCTAGGCGAGGCCTTCCCTCATCGGCTCCCGCAAGATACCGTCAACGAGCGTGCTGGCTTGGAGGTTGCGCGCGTGCTGAGGGCCTCTGAGGATGGGCGAGTCCGTGACCTGCCAGTTGTCGTTTACTCCGCAATGAGCGGCAGTCCGCTGTGGCCAGCTTTTGAGGCCGAGCTCCGTTCACTGGGCGCTAGCGTGCTGGTTAAGCCAATCGAGGTCCAGAGGCTGCTCGACGTGGTACGAGACCTGATACCCGAGGACGGCTATACATAAGCCCTTCTGAAGAGAAGTGCGGCGCGGTTTCTCTGCCGAGTCGCCACTCCATGCTCACCCTCTAGTGCGTCTCTGGTGCACCGCCGAAGGTTGACCGAGGCGCTCTGTCGCCAGCAGTGCGGGCACACGCTCCCGCGTATTCAGCATCCATACGGTCTCGCCATCCAGCTTTTCGCCCAGCCAGTACCCATCCGCGTTGAGCTAGCATACCACTACTGACTCAGCCCAGCCGCCTCGCTCACTGCATCATTCCTGGCTTTTGCGTAGTCTGTAGATATCGAACTCGGGGTCATGGTAGACGCAAGGGGCTGTGCGGCTGAGGTACTCCTCGATTACGGAATCCCGATCAGCGAGGGCCAGAGCGCCGGTGAACACGAGACAGAACCGCGCGCCCCGGTCTGCCCGCTCGCGGATGTACTCCGGGTTGCCCGGCGCCTGCCACGGATGGGGGAAGGGCACATCCCTGCCGCACCATCCCTCGCGGTTCAGGTAATACAGGCAGTTGTGGCCCGCGGGATAAACGATGATCCAGGACCGGTTGGGATCGACCTCATCGAGTGCCTCCGCGGCCCTGAGCACGGAGTCGTCGCTGTCGAAGTACGATTGCGTGCCCCACGCGCACCAGACAACGAGGGCTCCGGCCAGGACGACCCCCAGGCGCCTTGGGCTCGGGACGTGGAGCTTCACCATCTGCCACGCGTAGCCCGCGATGCCGGCGCACGGCGCAACGAACCAGAGCTGGTAGTAGGCTTGCCTGGCATTGCCGCCGAGCATGGCGATGAGATAGACGACGCACCCCAGAAGCCACATCACCAGGAACCATTGGCGGAACTTGGGCCTCATCAGGGCCGCCCCGGCAACCACTCCCACGATGCCAAAGGGGGTGAGGATTTGCCGGGTGAACCGGTCCACGAACAGCGACCAGACCGCAGGAGAGGTGAACTGCTCCCACGAAAACCACATGCCGCTCTGCAGGTGCGTACCGACACCCCAGTAGGTCTCCCTGAGCGAGGCCAGGTGTCGCATGTAGAACGGCACCGGCACCAGCACCATCGCGGCGAACAGGTACAGACGCGGATCGCGGAACCCCCTCGCTCCCTTGCGGTGCCACACGTACCAGGCCAGAGGCAGCGCGAAGTGGATGATCGGCGGTTTGCTCAGGGCCGCCGCCGCTCCGAGCAGCCCCGACGCCACGAGATACACGAGCTTGCCTCCGTCTACCCATCGGACGAACAACAGCATGCACAGCAGGCTGCAGCAAAGGGTCAGCGGCTCGTTCATGAACTTGCGGCTCAGGAACACGTTCACCGGGGACAGGGCGAAGAGCAGAGCTGCGGCAAACGCACCCTCGGTCGACAAGAAGCGCCGCATGAGGTAGAAGAACGCGGCGATGCTCACCAGCGAGCAGAGGACCGAGATCGAGCGAGGCACCCAGTCCCGGATGCCGAAGACGCGCCATCCGATGGCCGTCAGCGCGGGCGTCAGGGGGAGCTCCATGCCCATGTAGTTCGGCTGATCGGGGGTGAAATCAGTCTCCGGCCACAGGAGGTTGATACCCTTGGCGTGGTAGTTCCTGGCCACCGCATGTCCGACGAGGTCTCGGCTCCACCAGGTGTCCAGGAACGGTGCGTTTAGTCGATAGAGGCGGGGCGCCACGCCAACCAGCAACAGGAGTACAAGCAGCCACACCTCCGTGCGGACGCCCGTAGAACGCTCCGTTCTGCTCTCGTTCCTATCCTCCGCCATGTAAGACTTCGACCCGCCTTGGAGATTCGCGGTTCGCCCGTGCCCGCGGGTCTCCCGCCACCGTGGGCCACGAGTAACGAACGGCACCAGAAAAGGGGACTGTCCTATTTTACCGCCATCTTCATGGTTTCAGGGCGCCGCCGCAGGCGGCATGCGCTGCTGCTTCGAAGATCTCCCGTTCCCAGCCGTTCGTGACGGCGCAGCTCCTGCTGCGCCACGGTGGCGCACCGGCCATCTTCATCGTTTCCGGGTGCCCCACCGGGGCATGCCCAACTGCCTCGAAGATTTCGTGCTACGCTCGTCTCGAGCGCGCCGTTCGCCGTGAGTAAGCCGCGCTACTCAGCCTCCAGAACCTGCAGCGCCTCGAACGCCCCGGGACGGGCGAGCTCTCTGAGCAGGCGCACGTAGAGCTGGTCGCGCAGCCGTTCCTCGAATGGTCGGTCCGCCTCGCCCGCCGTGCGCATCATGTAGACGTACCCTCGGTCGGCCCGGTCGGCCAGGAAGCCGAGAAACTTGACCGCGTTCGTCGCCAGGGTGAGGGCCAGGAAGAATGGTACTGACACCTCGAGTCTGAGCGCCTCCAGGTACTCGCGGATGACCGGCGCGGCGGCGATTGTCAGCCAGCTCTCGCTCAGCAGCGTCTTGCGGAATGCCTCACGATACGCGATCCACTCATCGCTGATGCCTTCCAGGCCGTCGGCCATGAAGCAGTACCGAAGTACCAGGTTCAGCAAGTCGAGCAGCGGCAGGCCATCCGCCTCCGCGAACTGCCAGTCGGTGACGATCAACTGGTCCCCGTTCAGCAGGAGGTTGCCTGGCTCGAAGTCTCCGTGGCTGAAGACCAGGGGCACCGAGGCGCTCCCGAGACCGCGGCCGAGCTCCTGCAGTCTGGACAAAAAGCTCAGCTCGCGTTGGCTCCAGGTGCAGTTGCGCGCCAGGTCCTCGATCAGGTCCACTGCGCACCCATCTGCGTTCCTTCCACTGAGAGGAGGTCGGGTTCTTGCGCTTTGGCGATGGAGTGCTGCGAGCCACTGCGCGCCGAGCCGCAGGCAGCGGCCGGCCGGCGCGACCGACTTTGCCCCGGACCCGGAGATGATGGCTGTCATCGTGCGCCCGGGCAGGAAGGTCTCGAGAGCGACGAAGTGGCCATCGAGCCATCCGGTGTGGAGCGGACAGGGGAGGGTGTCAGCGAGATGCCCGCTCACACAGTCCCGCACCTGGGCTAGGGCGCTGTACTCGTGCTCCAATATTGGATTGCAGTGAGGAGTCCGCGCGATCTTCACCACACACACCGGCTCCGTCTGGGGCTCCGCGAACACAAACACGCATCCCTTGCTCACGCCTACCGCTTCGACGGCGCACGTAAGACGGGCCGGCGCTTCCTCGGGTGCCGGTAGGAGATCCCAGTGTTGACGCACGTACTCCCGTACTGCGGACACCATGCTCGCTACTTCCTCGCCACGGCGGCAATGCTCGGGACAACGTGGCGGCCCAGACCGGTAAGCCTCAACCGGCGCGCAACCGCGGCCCCCAGCCGAGCCAGCCGGTAGACCAGCCCCAGCCGCTGGCGCCTGAGGTCGGCGCCGAAGTCGTAGACTTCGAACAGACGGCGAACGTAGTACGCCAGGACGCGTCCGTCCTCGATCGGGACGAAGAAGAACGACAGCTCGTGGGAGGGCAACGGAGCGTACAGCTCCGTGTCCGAGAACCCGACCTTCGCCAGCAATCGACGAAGACCCCCTGGTGTCAGCCCGGAGCCCCTGACCTGCCCATCTCCCGCCGCTCCGTTGGTCGGTTGGCCCTTCGCCAGCGGGAGGCCAAAGCGGTTCCCCGTCGCAACGTAAGTATGTCCGCCGGGCGCCAGCACGCGGTGTGCTTCAGACAGGAGTGTCTGGGCCGAGTCGGGCTCCAGGTTGCCGCTGTAGGCGACGACGTCGAGAGTGCCGCTGCCGAACGGCAGAGGTCCCGTGGGGCACGATTGGACGGCCCGGAGGTTGGCCACGCCTTGCTGGTGTGAGCGAAGACTGGCGAAGGCCACCCTCTCCCAACGACCGTCAACCGAAACCGTCAGTTCGCTCGCCTCGGCCAGCACGAAGCTGGCGGCGCCGTAGTCGCAGTTCAGTTCGAGAACGCGGCTCTGGGGCGTGATGGGGAGCAGCATCCGCCAGTTGCCGCGGTACTCATCGACCGCCATGCGGTACTCGCGGAGATCGCGGGTGCGGAGGAAGTCGTGAGCGGCGTGCTTCCACCCCTCCCGCCTTGCCAGATCGAGCAGCCCCTCCTCCGCTCGGCCCGCAGCCATGGCCGCGACCTCGGGCGTCGCTCCTCCACAGCGCGCCGGCGCCTCTCCCACCGGTTCAGCCATCCCTCTTCTCCGCGAGCACATAGAGCTGGTGGGCCATGGGTAGCTTCAGCAAGCGCGGAAGTCGGCCGTACTCCAGGGGCGTGAACTTGTGGAGCATGCGCTCGGTTTCTTCGTCGGAGCCCGGGGGCGCCTGGTCAATACGCTTCTTCCGGATCGCCCGCCCCAGAAGCCCCATGGCATCAAAGCCCGGCCACGGGGGGATGTCGATGACACCGGTATCCACCACCTGCGCTCCGGCTTCCTCAAGCGCACGTTTCACTGGCCCGGCAGCCATCCATCGGGCACTACCCCAGGGGGAGGCTGTGCGCGTCAGGAGAGTCTTCAGGGCATGCACCGGGTACCCGACATTGACCCGGTTCGGCACGATGACCAGCACAACCGACCGCGCGACCCGTACCATCTCCGCGGCGCACTTCGCGGGATCGGCCATCAAAGGCAGGGCGTCGAAGTTCCAGACCAGATCGAAGGACGCGTCCTCGTAGGGGAGTTCGTGGAAGTCCTGGTGCCGGTCGCAGGTGAAGTTGCTCAGTCCCAGGGCGGACCAGGCTTCCCGGGTCTTCTCGACGACCTCCCGATCGTGGTGCAGCAGCGCGACCTCGCACCCGGCCTGACCGAACACAACGCTCTGTGTTCCCGGACTGGCGAAGTATGATTCAGCGTTGCAGGGCGCCTCGAGGACGGTGCGGATATCGTAATCGTCAAGCAGCCGGAGCGAGAACCGCTTGCGCACGTACCGGCCGTAGACCGACCCGAATCCCTCCTCAAAGTCGTATACCGTGCTCTGAGCTGCCATTGGCCTCCTCCACTGGGTCTGCACTCGCGCCACGCCGTGTCCCGTGGCTTACTCGGCCTCTCCGTTGGTCAACTCGCCGACCACGTAGAAGTGGTGGGCGAAGAAGTAGGAGACGGGGAAGAACAGCGCTCGCTCAAAACGCAACAGACGGTGGATCAGCTTGTTCTGGTGCAGCTTCTCGATGTCGCCTTCTTGCAGTGAGCTCCAATGCCACTCCTGTGCCTGGTCCTGCTTCATCAGCCGCTTCACCTTGCCGCGTATGTGCATGTCGAAGGTGTCAAACCAGGGGACCACGTCAAAGCAGCCCCGGGCGGTCACCTTGAGGCCCCTCCTGCGGAAGACCCTCGTCAGGCCGCGCAGCGTCATCCACCGCGCGCGCCCGTGATCCCACGGTTCGCGGCGCCAGAGGTGGTAGAAACGGTGAATGGGGTAGCCGTAGTTGTAGGCGTTCTGGATGACGGCGCAGACATGGCGCCGGCTCACTCGAGCCATCTCCTCCACGAAGCGGGGCACGTCGTCGAGGTGCTCCAGGGTGCAGTAGTTCCAGACCAGATCGAATGAGTCATCCGGGAATGGCAGAGTGCCGTCACCGCACACGAAGCTGACGCTGTCCGAAAGGCCCAATCTGTCCCAGAAGCCGCGCGCGTATGCCAGCAGTGCTGAACAGGGGCTGTGCACGGTCACCTGTGCCCCATCCCGGGAGAAGTAGACGCTGTTCATCCCGGGCACACCCATCAGGCCGTCGGCCGGGGCCTCAAGCACGGTCCGCGTTCCGTTCAGGGGCAACGCGCGGCTCAGTGCCGCCACCGCCGACACCCTCTCATAGGCGATTCCCAACCCCTCGTCGAAGGTCCGCGCAGCGCTGGGCAGGTTCTTGCCCAGGAAGTCTGTCAGGAGCTTCCAGTCGCGGAGCATGTCAGTCAGTCACTCTCCCCAGCACGTACAGATGATGCGCCACCACGGCCTGGAGCAGGCCCGGCAGACGCCAACGCTCGAAATGGAACAGCCCCTCCACCGTGGCCGCCAACTCCCCCGGAGGCACCGGTTCATCCCCGTCAGGGCTGCTGCGGCCAAGCAGTTCCCGGAGCTCACGCTTGGAGAAGCCAATGTCGGGGAGCCAGGGCTTGTCGATATACCCCGACTCGCACACGGTGACCCCGTTGGAGCGGAGCAGGCGACGGACTCCTGCGACGGTGCCCAGGCCAAGACTCTCTCGGTGTTCCGCATGCGTGCACGGTGTGCGGGTCAGGAGATGCAGTAGCCGATGGAACGGACCGCCCCAGTTGAACAGGTTGGGCACAAACAGCAGCACCCATTCCCTCGATGACTGCTTCATCCGCTCGATGCTCTGAGGCTCGACCTGCGCTACCGCAAAGCTCCACACGAGGTCATAGGTGCCATTGCCATTGAGAGGCAAGATGCGAGGCCTGTCCGCGAACGGCCAGGTTCCTTCCGCGTCCTCGGGCGAGGCAACGGCGATGGCGGCCTCGGCATGCGGCATCAGATCGATGTTGTCGTAGCCCTTGGTGACACGGCAGTCGTATTCCAGAACCGACCCTATCGCGTGCCGCTTCACCAGGTCGGTGAGGAACTCGCGCAGCACGGCCCGCTCATAGAGCGACCCGATGCCCTCGTGGGCGAGTTTGCCGCACATCTCCGTGTCCACATGCATGAGTGCCGGTCCTCCACAGCGCAAACGATCCGTCCCTGCCAGCTCCGCTACTGCCGCTCGCAGCGGAACATCGCCAGCGCTCCCCGATTGAGCGCCCCCAGAGCCGTGCGCCATATCGGCTGGTTGCGTCCCGCCAACAGCTCGACGATCGTCCGGATCTCGGTATCTTCGACGCTCACTCGGCAAGCGGGACACGCTCGCCGTGCGTGGCATGCTGCCGAGGTCGCTGCGTGCAGAACGGCTTGCTGGTGCGACGACCTGCTGACGCGGCCTTGGGGCCAACGCCGCAGTTCACGCTTCACCTGTGACTCAGCGTTAGCCGGCGCCCACGCCGCATGGGCGACGCTCAAGAACGGCAGGTCCTCCGCAGTATCCCCGACAGCCCAGACCGCCTCTGGCTGCCACCCGAGCGCCCTCAGAAGCTCGCGCAGACCGCGCCCCTTGTCGCACCCTTCGGGAACCAGGTCTGTCTGCTTCACGCCGACGATGGATCGCAGCCTCGTCGGGCCGGCCGCCGAGCACGCTTCTTGAGTCAGTTCGGGCGTCAGCGGCTCCCGCGCCCCTCGTATCCACTGGTATCCTCTTATACCATGCCGGAAGTCGGGGTCGAGATAGACGCCGCTGCACGCTGCCAGCGCCGCTCGTGCCCGTTCCACGGCCTCCGCGTCCTCCGGTGTCCGCAGATCCAGGGATGTCCTCTGCCGGGCATCCCAGATCACGGCGCCATACTCGGCCACCGCGCCGTGAAGGCGCAGGTCCTCGCACCACGCCGCGGCCTGTGCCAGGCTGCGCCCTGTCACCAGGATCGTCCCCCAACCATGTTGGGCCAGACAGCGAAGGGCTTGGGCGCCGGCCGGAGTGGTCGAAGGGAAGCCGGGCCGGCCGTCGCTCAGTACGCCATCAATATCGATCGCGAAGGCCCGCGAACCGTTCGTCTCTGTCGATCCCAGCCTGTAGGTCTGGGCCAGGAAGCGGTTTGTCGCTCGCGTCAGGAAATCCTCAGCTTCCCGCGTCTCGGCATCCAGTGCGCGGAGGTCATCCTCGGTCAGACGGCGGACGGCGGCCGATCGCATGCCGGCCAGCATGATCCGCGCTGAGTTGAGTGCCTGCGATCCACAGAAGAGGAGATGCAGGTACCAGCGGGCGGAGCTGACTGACTGTCCGGAAGCTTGCTGGTAGCTCTCCAGAAGCTTGTCGCATTCGGTCGGACAGAGACTCAGCTCGTACGCCGCCGATGCCAGATCGTAGACCGGGTCAAAGAGCAGGATGTCATTCGACCCGAACGGGCCCTCCTCGAAGCCACGCTTGCGCAGGCTACCCTCGGCGTCACGCTGCCACTTGTCCGCCTGCATGCACGCGTCAATCACCGCCGGCTTCGGGGGCGCGAAGACACTTCGGAGTCGCTCCGCGGTCTTCTCGGTGTGGAACGGGCCGAGCACGTGGTAGCTACGACAGAACTCAGCGGCCAGTTTGTGCCAGCCACAGGCCCGGTCACGGATGGACAGCGATGGGTCTTCGGCCAGCGCAAGCGCTCGGGCTCGGTCCGCAACGTAGCGGGCAATGCTGGTGATGTTCGGGGTCGGCACGCCGGAAGTCCCGCAGCTCTCAGCAGCCTCGCTGACCATGACGCCATTGCGGACGCAAAGGACGCGCGGAACCCACTCTTCCAATCGCGCCGCGATCGTCGCGGCCCTTTGACCGAAGAAGCCCAGACCCACGCCCTGCGCAACGACTGTCGTATCGCCGTTCGCCGTGCCCGATCCGTCCGAGCGTAGGTGCAGCGTCCGCTGGTGATGGGCGCGGCCCGGTCCGCCATCCTCAGAGGTGCAGGCGAACTCGGGTAGCATCTCGGTTGCCGGAGCTCGACTGCTGCCCGGCGGCCGCGCGCTTTGGCCCATCCATGACGCGAAGTTCTCGGCCGCCAGAAGGTCAGATATGCGCCTCTCCTGAGGCTCAACAGTAACCGACCGCACACCGGCCATCTCTTCCGCCCAGACGTTGCGCCACTCGCCCCCTCCACTGCTGGCCGCAGCCCTCTGGTCCTTGAGTGCGTGGTCGGAGGTGGCGGCCACAAAGGCACAGACGATTGACTCTGGGCGAGCGCCAAGGCTCAGCAGCCTCCGGGTGATCATCGCCAGAGCCCGGCCCGTCTGCGGCGGATCGTCGATGATGCAGATCCGGCGGCCCTCTCGGCAGGCCGAGGCGATGCGGCGCCGCTCAGGGCCAAGTAGCGGGGTCCTTGGCCTGGACGTGGCGTAGTCGAGGTTCGTCAGCCCCAGCCGCCGTAGCTCGCCCGCGACGAGCGGCCCGAGATACGAGCCCGAGGTGCGAATGCCCAGGCACAGCACCGGCGCCTCCGCGTCCCCGAGCGCCTCGGCGAGACGTGCGGCCAGCCGGAAGCAGTCCTCGGGGTAGACGTCGAGCATGGTGAAGCAGGAGGGCAGCCTCAGGCGAGCCGCCAGTAGGTCGGGGGCGAGCCCGGGCTGGCCCGCAAACGAATCGGCCAGGCGCGAGTCCAGCCGGGCTTTGCGGTCGTCATCGGCTTCGCTGGCCGCGGCGCGGGCGAGGGCCTCCCCGAACTCCACCTGTACGTCCCACAGCGCCTCCCAGAGCGTGGTCAGTGATCGGTCTCGCGCGCCCATGCGGGCCCGCACCCGGAGGGCCGCAGCGCAATCTAGCGCGCCTCCCACCAGTGACAGCAGCGGCGTCCGCAGCAACACGTCGAGGAGCCGACTCAAGCGCGGGGGGAGCCGTAGCGTGAGGATCTCGATCAACTGCCGCGAATGCTGCAGGTAGGAGACTGCGTTGCCGAAGTTGTAGAGACCCCGGTGCAGGTAGTCCGCGATGATCTGTTCCAGAGCGCTCAGGCGCAAGTACGTATCTAGCATATCGCGATCGATGAGCGACAGCGCATCAGTGGAGGCAGCCGAGCAGGGCTGGCGCTCGAGTCTATCGAGTATCTCCTCGCAGCTCCACAGGATGTTGGCGTCCGAGTCCACTCTCACTTCGCCCCACCGCCCCGCTCGAGCCGACACTGCCCGTTTGTGCGCCCGTTCAGGCGTCCTCGGAACAGAACCCTCATAACCTCGGGCCCCGCGCGGCGGGTCTCCTGGTAGCCTCTCATCCGCAGAGCGGCGGCGACAAGGACGTACAGGGCCCCAGCAATCATGGCGATCGCCGCTATGGCCCCCAGCGACGCAACTGCCGAGTGCTCCAGGCCCAGACGGGCCGACAGGATCCGGTGCGACCAGAACGCGACGACAGCCATTGGCACTAGGGCGACGCACGGCATGAGAATGTGGGACGCCACCTCTCGGATCGTCGTGAGCTGCTGCCTGCTCTCCCACACGATGAGCAGCCCGGCATGCACCGACCACCCCAGGAACGATGCCAACGCAATCCCCGGCAAGCCCATCACCTGGGCGAGTAGCCATGCACTGCTGCCCTCCACGATCACGCCGATTCCGGCCGCCTTCAGCGGCGCCGAGGGGTCGGAACGCCCATAGGCAACCCGAGCCAGCAGCACCGCAACGCTCTGCGGGACGATGCAGAGAGCGAACACGCCGACCATCCTCCCGGTCACCAGCGTCGCCTCAGGCCCAAAGGCTCCCCGCTGAAGCAGCACGCGAGCTATGTCGTACCG
The DNA here is from genome assembly GCA_965602825.1 of uncultured bacterium. Lineage (GTDB taxonomy): Bacteria > Armatimonadota > Zipacnadia > Zipacnadales > VGFC01 > CBFDAZ01. The sequence continues at coordinate 144 of CBFDAZ010000033.1, read as the reverse complement.
GAAGACGCAGATCAGGAGCGCCATCGGGGCAGCGATGAACAAGACGACGCTCAGCGCTCGGCTGACCAGTTCGCGCGCCCGGCCGGGCGTGGACGCTGAGATGTGGGATGAGATGGCCGGCAGGAAGACGGCGCAGGTCGGGAT